>JAGHUE010000071.1 GCA_018064985.1 Candidatus Colicola faecequi
CTTCGGTCTCTTCGTCATACACGTCGCTCAGGCGCTTATAGTAGAGAAGAGGTGTGATGTAGTCTTTGAAGTTGTCCTGACTGACCGGTCCACGGAGGATGTTGCACGCTTCGAAGAGGAAGCTGTACAACTCCTGAGCCGAACTCATATCAGGTGCTTCTGTTTTACTGGTCTTTTTAGCCATATATCTTTTCTTCTTCTATTTCTTCTTCTGTTTTCTCGCCTGCGGGAGCGCTTAGGTGTCACCCGCACGACTTTTGCGACCGCAAAAGTAGCGAATATTTTTCAAAAAAGCAAATTTTAGCAAGCATAAAACTGCAGAACTGCAAAACTGCATAAAAAAAAGTGCCAACGCTAACCCTAACCTGCCGCCACTTCGGACTTCGGCGAGTAGTACAAGCGAGTCTTGCACTCGCCTCGACCGAAATTCGCCAGGCTCAAGAAATCCCACGACGACGCTCATCAGGAGCAATAAAAAGAAAGCCTCGGCTCAAGCCGAGGCTTTTGTCTATCTACACATTCTTACATTCTTACATTCTTACACATAAATTTGAGTTTTGGTAATTTATACCGGCGAGGCGCTGAGACGAACTGGCGCACGCGCACACCCACGCGGACGCCTGCATGATAAATAATGAGAAAAAGAAAAAGATGGGGTGAGACAAATGAAGGGCACCTCCGAATGGAGATGCCCTTCTGATTTTCAGATGGAGATGCTGTTAGGCATCTTCGCCGAGCATGAGTTGCATCATGACCTTAGCCGAGTAAGCCACCGGGGTACCCGGGCCGAAGATGGCAGCCACACCCGCCTTGTAGAGGAAATCGTAGTCCTGAGCAGGGATAACACCACCAGCGGTGATCATGATATCCTCACGACCCAACTTCTTGAGCTCTGCAATAACCTGCGGGATGAGCGTCTTATGTCCTGCTGCCAACGAGCTGACACCGAGGATGTTGACATCGTTCTCGACAGCCTGCTTCGCAGCCTCTTCGGGCGTCTGGAAGAGCGGTCCCATGTCGACATCGTAGCCGCAGTCGGCGTAGCCGGTAGCGCAAACCTTAGCGCCACGGTCATGGCCGTCCTGACCCATTTTGGCAATCATGATACGAGGACGACGGCCCTCCTGCTTCTCGAAGAGATCGGTGAGACGCTTGGCTTCCTGGAAGTCGGCGTCGTCTTTAGTTCCTGCTTTATACACGCCAGAGATAGTACGAATGACAGCTTTGTAACGGCCTGCGACAGCTTCGCAAGCATCGGAGATCTCGCCGAGGGATGCGCGGAGACCGGCAGCCTTGACAGCGAGCGCGAGGAGGTTGTGTGCGAGAGGATTCTCGGGATCTTTTACTTCGGTGCCGTCGGCCCAAGCCTGGCAAGCCGCAGTGATCTCGGCGAGGGCAGCCTGTACGGCAGCCTCGTCGCGGTTGGCGCGGAGCTCCTTGAGACGAGCCACCTGCTCCTCACGAACGGCGGTGTTGTCGATCTCGAGGATATCGATCGGATCTTCGTGCTCGAGGCGGTACTGGTTGATACCGATGATCTTCTGTACGCCGGAGTCGATGCGAGCCTGGGTGCGTGCAGCCGCCTCTTCGATACGCATCTTAGGTACGCCGGTTTCGATAGCGGCAGCCATACCACCGAGTTCCTGTACTTCCTGGATGAGTGCCCAAGCCTTCTCAGCGAGCTCGTTGGTGAGGGTCTCTACGTAGTAGGAACCGCCCCACGGGTCGATGGACTTGCAGATCTTGGTCTCTTCCTGGATGTAGATCTGGGTGTTACGGGCGATACGTGCGGAGAAGTCGGTCGGGAGCGCGATAGCCTCGTCGAGCGCGTTGGTATGGAGGGACTGGGTATGACCGAGGGCGGCACCCATAGCCTCGATGCAAGTACGACCTACGTTGTTGAACGGATCTTGCTCGGTGAGGGACCAACCGGAAGTCTGGGAGTGGGTACGGAGGGCATAAGACTTCGGGTTCTTAGCGCCGAAGGACTTGAGGATCTTGGCCCAGATCATACGACCTGCACGCATCTTGGCGATCTCCATGAAGTGGTTGGTACCGATAGCCCAGAAGAAGGACAAGCGCGGAGCGAAGTCGTCGACGTTCATGCCGGCGTTGACACCAGCCTTGATGTACTCGAGACCGTCGGCGAGGGTGTAAGCGAGCTCGATGTCGGCGGTAGCACCTGCCTCCTGCATGTGGTAGCCGGAGATGGAGATGGAGTTGAACTTAGGCATCTTCTGCGAAGTGAACTCGAAGATATCGGCGATGATCTTCATGGAGAACTTCGGGGGATAGATGTAGGTGTTGCGCACCATAAACTCCTTGAGGATATCGTTCTGGATGGTACCTGCCATCTCCTCGAGAGAAGCGCCCTGCTCGAGGCCGGCGTTGATATAGAAAGCGAGGATAGGAAGCACAGCGCCGTTCATGGTCATGGAAACGGACATCTTGTTCAAAGGAATACCGTCGAAGAGGACCTTCATATCTTCTATGGAGCAGATGGAAACGCCTGCCTTGCCGACGTCGCCTACAACGCGCTGGTTGTCGGCATTGTAACCGCGGTGGGTAGGAAGGTCGAACGCAACGGAAAGACCCTTCTGACCGGAAGCGAGGTTACGACGGTAGAAAGCGTTGGACTCGGCAGCCGTGGAGAAACCGGCATACTGACGGATGGTCCAGGGGCGGAGAGGATACATGGCGCTGTACGGGCCACGGAGGAAGGGAGGAATACCGGAGACGTAGTCGAGGTGCTGCATGCCCTTGAGGTCGTCTTTGGTGTAGACAGGCTTAACGGGGATCTGCTCCGGGGTAAGCCAGTTGGCTTCGTTAGCTCCAGCATAAGAACTTGGAGCAACTTCTTTAATATTGATTGACTTAAAATCAGGAGTCATAATAGTTTAGTTGTTAGATGAGCGGACGAGAATTATTATTTAAACGGCGAGCAAAGCTCGACACCAATAATTAAAACAAAAATTTATTTAATCATCAGAACGTGCCGTCGGCATGAAAGAGACGAACCATATTGGAGGGTTCATCAAAATAATACCGTTCAGCATGAAGGTGCTTTTCGCCAAAATTAATCAACAAACCGACAGGCTTTTTAGTCAGACGCAAGTAGTTGAACAACTGCGCCCTGTGCTCCGGCAAAATTTCGCTGACTGCCTTCAACTCAATGATCACTTCACCACAGACAATATCCATACGATATTTTTTGTTGAGAAGTTTTCCTTTGTAATAGACAGGAAGTTCAACTTCCGGTTCGGCATAAACACCATATTCTTCGAGTTCTATACAGAGGGCTTCGTTGTATACAGGCTCCAGGAGCCCGGCATTCAACTCACGATGCACATCAAGAGCAGCACCGATGATTTCATAGACCTTATCTATATATGGCTCTAGGTTGATCATAATTCTGTAAAACGGCGAGCAGAGCTCGACACCAATAATTAAAACAAAAATTTATTTAATCATCAGGGGAAGCGGGATGCCCGGGATGTTTTCGGAAAAACGGAGAGCAGAGCTCCGCCTTGTAGGCTAAACTTAATTAAATTTGTTTTAATTTTTGAGTTCGCCGCAGGCGCCGTTAAATTATCATTCCCATTCCAGCATCCAAGTTAATTATTTAAGGAGTTGAGCGGAATATTTCTTGAGTTCGTCGAGGACGTTGACGCGGACGTGGATGTAGTTCTCGATGCCGGCAGCCTTGAGGTCTTCCATGCATGCAGGTGCACCCGCAACAACGAAGATCTGCTTGTTGCCATGTGCCTTGATGAGCTCCCAAGCAGCCGGAGCGTACTCAGCGTACTCATCGTCGGACGAGCAGAGAACAACGATATCAGCGTTAGCTGCCTCGGCAGCAGCGATACCTTCTTCAACGGTCTTGAAGCCGTTGTTGTCCTGAACAGCGTAGCCTGCGCAAGCGAAGAAGTTGCAGGAGAACTGCGAACGTGCAAGACGCATAGCGAGGTTGCCGAT
>JAGHUE010000052.1 GCA_018064985.1 Candidatus Colicola faecequi
CCCCTACATGCGAGGTGTTGCCGAAGAAGAGTGGCTCGCGGAAGCGGAACGCCGTGGCACCCCGTTCTACAAGCACATCGGGCTCTATGCCTACCGTGCATCCGTGCTCGAGCAGATCACCCGTCTGCCCCTCTCGCCCCTCGAGAAAACCGAGAGCCTGGAGCAGCTGCGCTGGTTGGAAAACGGATACGAGATCCGCGTAGCGCAAACCGAAACGCAGACCATCGGTATCGACACCCCCGAAGACCTCGCACAGGCAGAAAAATTCCTCCAAAGCATTTCACCCGCATAATCAATTATCAGATGAACCGATTCATTCCTTTTCTCATAGCACTTTCGCTCGCTCTTCCTATTGTGGCACAAAACGGCACATATGAAGACGATATCGAAGAGCAGCAGGCGCAAACAACCCGTGTTCAGCTCCGCAAAAACCGGCAGCAGAACACTACCGTAACGAAGGCCACTTACAACGGTTTCTCCGGCGGCATGATGCTCCATCTGGGCTATCAGGCAGGTCGTGGCGCAGGTTTCCCCAATCAGCTGACCGACCCTGTGGAAGAAACCGTCCTCCGCAGCATCACCTACGGCATCGGCGGCATGGCGCGAGTGCACCTCATGCGACACATGCATGTGGGTATGGAGGGCTATGTGTCCACCATGCCGCTCAAGAGTCAGGGCGACGGCTCCAATATCCGCAGCGGATGGGGCGGCGTACTCGCTGACTACTACACCCCCATCAGCCAGCGTTGCCAGTTCATAGCCGGCGGCACCCTGGGCGGAGGCGCACAGCGCAATCTCCACGTTTTCACCGAGGAAAACAGCCAGATTATCGGCGACAGTTTCCAGGAAACATGGAACAACTTCATCTTCCACAACCGCCAGGAGAGCACCTCGCCCGCCAGCTACACCAAGCGCGGCTTCTTCGTGATCGATCCTTACATCGCGCTCGAATATGCAGTAACCGACCGCATTCACATGATCTTCAAGCTCGATTACCTGCTCGCAACCCACCGTCAGGCGTTCCTCACTCCGAGCGGTCCGCGCCTCTACATCGGCTTCATGTTCGGTCATTGACGCAGGAGAATCATCAGCAGCCGCACCCTTTTATTGATATAATCAATACGATTTTTAAGAGAAATGGCACTTTTTTTTGGAAGTGTCATTTTTTTTATGTACCTTTGTACCCAAATTCGCATTGTGCACCAATGTGCGCTTTTAATTGATAATTAAAAAACAATTTCAAACATATGGAACTTTCAGAACAAGAACAAGTACGCCGTGGCTCGCTCCAGGCAATGCGCGACATGGGCATTGAGCCCTACCCCGCTGCCGAGTATGTAGTGACCGGCCATTCTATCGACATCAAAGCCAATTTCATCGACCTCGAGGCCGACGAAGCAGGCAATACTATTCAGCCCGCTGCCCGCGAAGAAGGCAAGTGGTATACCGGCGACGAAATCAGCATTGCCGGCCGCCGCATGTCGAAGCGCATCATGGGCAAGGCTTCCTTCATCGAGCTGCAGGACTCCAAAGGCCGTATTCAGGTATACGTAAGCCGCGACGACATCCAGGCACCCGTGCCCGAAGGCGAGACCGCTACTACCGCAGATCAGCAGATGTACAACGTAGTCTTCAAGAAGCTCCTCGACATCGGCGATTTCATCGGTATCCAGGGCTTTGTTTTCCGCACCCAGATGGGCGAGATCTCCGTACATGCGAAGAAGCTCACCATCCTTGCCAAGTCGCTCCGTCCGCTGCCTATCGTCAAGTATAAAGACGGTGTGGCATACGATGGCTTCAACGACCCCGAGCAGCGCTATCGCCAGCGCTATGTGGACCTCGTAGTGAACGAGGGCGTGAAGGAAACGTTCCTCAAGCGTGCGGCTATCCTCCGCACCATGCGTCAGGTGTTCGACGAAGCAGGCTACACCGAGGTGGAGACGCCTATCCTGCAGCAGATAGCAGGCGGCGCATCCGCGCGTCCGTTCATCACTCACCACAATACGCTCGATACCGACATGTATCTCCGTATCGCTACCGAGCTCTACCTCAAGCGCCTCATCGTAGGCGGCTTCGAGGGTGTTTACGAGATCGGCCGCAACTTCCGCAACGAGGGTATGGACCGCAACCACAACCCCGAGTTCACCTGCATGGAGCTCTACGTACAGTATAAAGACTACAACTGGATGATGACCTTCACCGAGAACCTGCTCGAGCGCATCGCTCTCGCAGTGAACGGCACCACCAAGGTGCAGATCGGCGATCATGAGGTCGACTTCAAAGCACCTTACCGCCGTCTGCCTATCCTCGAGGCCATCAAGGAGAAGACCGGCTACGACCTCGGTCCGATGACCGAAGAAGAATGCCGCGAAGTGGCCAAGAAATACGGCGTGGAAGACACCGACAAGATGGGCAAAGGCAAGCTTATCGACGAGATCTTCGGTGAGACCTGCGAAGGCACTTTCATCCAGCCTACCTTCATCACCGACTATCCGGTAGAGATGTCGCCTCTTACGAAGATGCACCGCAGCAAGCCGGGCCTCACCGAGCGCTTCGAGCTGATGGTCAACGGCAAGGAGCTTGCCAACGCATACTCCGAGCTCAACGACCCGATCGACCAGTACAACCG
>JAGHUE010000061.1 GCA_018064985.1 Candidatus Colicola faecequi
CTGAATATGCAGCGAATGCTCCTTGTGTTTGCCTATATAGAGTCTCATCAGCCAAGCGCGATTCGCATTGCGGACTTGGCTGCAGAAGCGCATGTCTGTCCGCGCCAGTTTAATCGCATTTTTTCGGAGTATGTAGGTTTGACGCCGAAGGAGTATCTTCGCATCTATCGCTTTCATGCTGCACTTTTGGCTTTGCGCGAGCACCCGGCTCAAAGCACTCTGATGCAGTTGGCCTGGGATAACGGCTACTACGATCTCAAACACATGACCAAAGACTTCAAAGACATCTATACGCATGCTCCCTAATCAGATGAGTTGAATAAGCAGGCTACTGAAGCGTTCAATCCGACGTTCTCTCTCCTGATGAAAAAGAAAATCCTGTCAGAGAATGTTGTTTGAAACGCAAACAGCCACGCCACAGAAGTGACGGGGCTGTTTTTTGTATGTGGGTAATGATTAGTCTTCTTCGGTGTGAGAAGCTGCGTATGCTGCAAGGAGCTTCTCCTGTACGTCTGCCGGAACGAGCTGATACTCAGCCGGGTGCATACGGAAGCTTGCGCGGCCGCCCGAGAGAGAAGAGAGGGTGGTGGAGTAAGAACTGAGCTCTGCCAGAGGCACCTTAGCCGTAAGCTTCGAGTAGCCGGTCTCGGAATCCATACCCATGATAAGGCCGCGGCGGTTCTGAAGATCGCTCATTACGTCACCCATCATGTCGGCCGGAGTGTAAACCTCTACGTCGTAAATCGGCTCCAATACCTTCGGACCTGCCTCCTTGAAGGCCTGAGAGAAGGCGTTGCGGGCTGCCAGACGGAACGAAAGTTCGTTGGGGTCTACCGGGTGCATCTTGCCGTCATATACTATTACGCGTACGTCGCGGGCATACGAACCGGTAAGCGGACCTGCTTCCATCTTGTCCATCAAGCCCTTCAGAATAGCCGGCATGAAGCGTGCGTCGATAGCGCCACCTACTACGGAGTTCACCATCACGAGCTTGCCGCCCCATTCGAGCTCAACTTCCTGCGTATCACGCGGAGTGATGCGGTATTCCTGGTTGCCGAACTTGTAAACCTCCTGCGGAGCCTTACCTTCGATATACGGCTCTACAATCAGGTGTACTTCGCCGAACTGGCCCGAACCGCCCGACTGCTTCTTATGGCGGTAGTCAGCGCGAGCTGCCTTCGTAAGAGTCTCGCGATACGGGATCTTCGGCTCTTCGTATACGATCTGGATCTTCTCGTTGTTCTCGAGGCGCCATTTCAGCGTGCGGAGGTGGAACTCACCCATACCGCTTACGATGGTCTGATGGAGCTCGCGGCTCTGCTCTACGCGCCAGGTCGGATCTTCTTCGCACTGACGGGTGAGGATCTGCATCATCTTCTCGTTCTCGCTCTGGTTGGCTGCCTTGATGGCGCGACGATAGCGCGGACGCGGATACTTGATGCTGCCGAACTGGATGTCGCAGTCTTTCGAGTTGAGCGTGTTGCCCGTGCGGGTGTCTTTCAGCTTAACGGTTGCGCCGAGGTCACCTGCGTGGAGTTCGTCCACTGCCGTACGGGTTGCACCGGCTACTGCATACAGAGCCGAGATGCGCTCCTTCGAGCTGCGGTCCATGTTCTGCAGATCGTCGCCTGCTTTCAGTACACCCTGCATTACCTTGAAGTAAGATACTTCGCCGATGTGCGGCTCTACTGCGGTCTTGAATACATATACGGAAGTCGGAGCTGCGTCGGTGTAAGGAACCTCGTGGCCGTCTACGGTCTTCGGAGCCGGAAGGGCGTCTACTGCAGGAGCGATGTTGCCGAGGAATTCCATCAAGCGGCGAACACCCATATCTTTACCTGCGCATACGCAGAAGATCGGGAATACGTCGCGCTGAACCATACCGGCGCGGATACCTGCACGCATTTCGTCTTCGCTCAGTTCGCCCTGCTCGAAGTACTTGTCCATGAGCGTTTCGTCGTTCTCGGCTGCTGCCTCTACGAGTGCGTTGTGCAGTTCGTCAGCCTTAGCTGCTTCTTCTGCCGGGATGTCCTTGATTTCAGGAGCGCCGCCGTTCGGGCCCCATACGTACATCTTCATTTTCAGTACGTCTACGAGCGCATTGAAGCCCGGGCCGCACTGGATAGGATATTGAATCTGAACAGCCTTGTTGCCGTAGATAGACTTGATTTCTTCTACCGTGCGGTCATAGTCTGCTTCCTGATGGTCGAGTTTGTTGAGAAGGAAGATTACCGGTTTCTTGGTCTTTTCGGTGTAGCGGAAGTTGGTCTGAGTGCCTACCTCTACGCCGTTCTGTGCGCTTACCAGAAGGAGAGCGGTATCGGTTACGTTCAATGAAGTGATTACGCCGCCTACGAAATCGTCAGAACCCGGGCAGTCGATGATGTTGAGCTTCTTGCCCAGCCATTCGATGTTCACTACCGTCGGGAATACGGAATAGCCATACTCTTTTTCTACCGGGAAGTAGTCGCTGACAGTATTGCCCTGTTCTACGGTTCCGCGGCGTTGTATGACGCCAGATTCAAACAGCATCGCCTCGATAAGAGTGGTCTTACCCGAACCCGATGCACCAAGAAGGGAGATGTTCTTGATCTCCGATGATTGATAGATTTTCATGGTGTTTTTGTTTTGTTTGTTGTTTATGTCTGAAGAGTGAAGCAAGGTCCCTGTGGTCTCCTTATCGCCTCTCTCTAAGATTTTCCGCCGCAAAGTTACGAAATAAAAATAAAATATGCAATATTTGCGAATATGTTATACAACATAAAAAAAGCAACCTGTCGGCCTGACAAGCTGCTTTTTCCGTATGTTACCCGTATTAATCCGGACCTGCATCTGCATATTTTTTTATTCCATAGCCGACCGCAGGGAGTAGATCGTACGAGTTTACGAATAAAGAATAATGCGATTCTGCAATTCCCGGCGGAGTTTTTCCATCAGTTCTTCCGCCAATCGGTCTACCGCAACGCTCCCGTCGTTCACTACGCGTATGTCCGAGCGCTCGAGCCGTTCTTCTTCGCTCATCTGTGCGGCTATTCTCCGCATCACGGCTTCCCTCGGAGCCTTGTCGCGAGCCATCGTCCGGCTGATCCGTACGTCCATCGGGGCGCTTACGCAAACCGTCCTGTCGCACACTTCCGCTATTCCGCTTTCGAACAGAATGGCGCATTCCGCAAAGCAGATCGCGTTGCCTTCTGCCGTTTGCGCTTCCGCCCATTGCTTGAGGTCGCGTCCTACTGCCGGATGCACTATCCCGTTGAGCTTGAGCAGGAGGCTCCTGTCTGCAAACACCCGCTTGCTTACGATATCCGTCCTGTACACGTTGCCATCGAATACTTCGCTGCCGAAAAGCGCCTCGATGGCGGCTCTCACTTCCGCGTCTTCCGTAATGATCCGCTTGGCTTCCCGGTCGGTATCATACACGGGGCAGCCCAAGCGCTTCAGCGCTTCAGCTACTGTGGATTTCCCGCTTCCTATGCCTCCTGTCAGTCCTACGAGCATATTGTACAAAACGATGAGTATTCTTTATCCTCCCTCCACGCTAATCTCCCTCCACTCTATGAGGGGAGGGATGGGGAGGGGTGTCTAGAATTGGAAATAAATAAATGCCTGCAGATCAGCCGTAATAAACTGATACAGAACGAATACCACTGCCGCTACCACTATCAGCATCAGCGGAATGGGCAGCATCGCGAACGAGATTCTGTATTGGCGCTTCAGCCGTTCGGGCAACCAGTGGATAATCATGCCCAGCACGAAGAGCGTGAACACTTCCCAATAGGCTCCGCAGATAGCCGGAATGGTCTCCATGTTCCATGCGCCACCGATCTGCGCCACCATGTTCTGTGCCGTTTCCCAGGCCTCATGATTGGCCGTTGCGGGGTCAAGATTCGAGCCCGAACGGAAGAACAGTCGGGTGAAGGTGATGAAGGTGAACGTTTGAGCGATTGCCCACACATTCGCAGCCGTTTTTACCCATTTGCCGTCCTGCACCTCGAGTGGACTCTGAGTGGACTTCGAGTGGACTTTGCTGAAGAAATACCAGGATGCGCGGATCACGGTTGCCACCCATATGATTCCTACCCATACGGCAAACAGATTCCAAGCCGGAGCAGGGGAGAAATGCCTTACGGCCAGCAGACCTCCGAAGCAGGCGCTCATGAAAAGCAACCTTACGGTCCACGACATATCTTTCCACATCTTGTACACGATCATTCCTATGCCGTTCAGGCCGCCCCAGATGAGGAAATTCCAGCTGGCTCCGTGCCACAGACCGCCGAGAAGCATCGTGATGAACGAGTTCAGATTGGCGAAGATTTTCTTCCTCAGTCCCGGTTTGCGCCAGATCACAATCGCAACCACTGCAGCTATAGCTGCAATCGTGGCGCCTACAATCCGGCTTCCGCTCAATATGGTGCCTATTACGGCAAACAGTCCTATCCAGAACCACGTGCCGAACGAAGCGTTCCGGTTGCCGCCCAGCGGAATGTACAGATACGTCTTCAGCCAACGGCTGAGCGACATGTGCCATCTGCGCCAGAACTCCTGCGGATTGAGCGATTTATACGGCGAATTGAAGTTTTTCGGCAGATAGAAGCCCATTAGCATCGCTACACCGATGGCAATGTCCGTATAGCCCGAGAAGTCGGCATACACCTGCAGCGAGTAGGTGAAGAGCGCCATCAGGTTTTCAAAACCCGAGAAAAGCAGCGGATTCTCAAACACTCTGTCGATGAAATTCACGGCCAGATAGTCCGACAGGATGATCTTCTTCGTCAGACCGTTCAGTATCCAGAAAACGGCTATTCCGAGCCAGCGTCTCGACAGGTGGAACGGCTTATACAGCTGCGGGATGAACTCGCTCGCACGTACGATCGGACCGGCCACCAGCTGCGGGAAGAAACTTACGTAGAAGCCGAAATCCAGCAGGTTCTTCACGGGCTTGATTTTGCCCATGAACACGTCGGCCGAGTAGCTGATCACTTGGAAGATGTAGAACGAGATACCTACCGGCAGCACGATCCTGTCCACCATAAACCGGCCCGACTCGCTGAAGCCGTTGCCTACATACGCGAAGATGTCGAACACCCGGAGCTGAGTGCCCAACAGGTCGTTCACCATGTTCGTGAGGAAATAGGCGTATTTGAAGTAGCAGAGCAGGCTCAAGTCGATAACGCAACTCATTATCAGCCAAGCTCTTGCGCGGCCGTTCTGCCCTGCCTCTTTTCTGCGCTGAATCTGCTGTGCAATCAGGAAATCCGAGAGCGTTACGAAGAGCAGAATCAGCAGAAACAGTCCCGAGGTCTTATAGTAGAAGAAGAGGCTCACCAGGAAGAGATAAGCGTTCCTGATGTGCATTCGGTTGGCCTGCTCTTTCCTCACGGGTGCAATCACGGCAAAAAGCGCGTACACGATCGCGAAGAACGCCCAGAAGTAAAACTGCGTGAAGAGCAGCGGACTGTTCGGGTCAAATGCAAATATGTGGTGAAGCAGGTTCATTCGAAGAAAGGATCTGTATTGTCGGGTTCGTTTGCAGCCGTTTCTCCGGCAGCGGGCGTGTTCTCAACCTCTTCCGCAGCATTCTGGGTAGCGCCCGGCTGAATGCCGCTCTCCATCAGCGTTTCCGCAGCCTCCATCTCCTCGCCGAAAGTGTCCTGACGCGGATCGCCGTAGCTGTCGGAGTCGAGCGGGATGTTCGGCAGCGTGATCTGCTCCACTTCCAGCTGCATCTCGGGGGCGGGAATAGGCTCCGTGTTCAGTTTGTCGGGCTGCATTTCCGGATGGCGGAAGATGTAGTAGCGGTAGCCCGTCATGATGGCGTTGGTGAGCAGTTCGCCTGCTTTCTGTGCGCCCAGGCGGGTGAAATGCACATAGTCGTTGCCGGCCAGTGCGGGCGACGAGTTGGCCCAACGGGCCATACTGCCCGGTCCGCCCATGCTCTCGAAGAGGCTCCAGTAGGCGCAACCTTCTTCGTTCACCATCTTGCAGATGGCCTGATCCATCGTGCGGAGCATCGGGTAGGTCTGCATCTTGCCGTTGATGCGGGTAGACATGTCCGACGGACCTACCCACATGATCTTCGCATCCGGAGCGAGGCGTTTCATGTGCTGCACCTGCTTGCGGAGCGAACTGACATACGTATTCACCTGCTGCTCGGTCTTGATATAAGGCATCGAGTTGCCGCCGAACTGCATGATGATCAGTTGCGTATTGGTGGCCTCGAAATAAGTGCGCATCTGGGCCGCGTTCATACCGGTGAAGATAGTGCCGGAGCAACCGCGAAGCGGCACATTATCCACGCTTACGCCCCCTCGGTTGTCGAGCAGAATGCCGTATACGTCGCCCCGTCCGCTCAGGCTGATGCTTACCGTAGTGGTAGAGTCTTTCACGTTGATGCGGGTCAGCTGAAGAGCCGCATCGCTGCCTGCTGCACTGGCCGTCTGGCCCTGTGCGCTCATGCGAATGGTGCCTCCGTTGCGGCTGAGAAGCGTTATTCGGTTGAAATAATTGGCCGAAACATAACCCGTCTGCTGCTTCTTCGGACTGATGGAGAGGGTGAAGGTGGAGTCGAGCATCGATACGCTGCCCATCGGGCCGTAGCAGTTGTTGCCCTCTCTGCGTCCGCTGGCCGGACCGTATATCTGATAGCGTCTTGGCGTCTTGGCCGAGTAGATGTTCGTGGTTTGCGACCAGAGGCTTTCCACCATCGGAATCCAACCGTTGCCGCCGCCTCCGAACTCTTCCTGGAGCGCTTGGCGGAGTACGCAACTCAGGCGGTCGGCTTCGAGCTGCGAATCACCGTAGTGCACTACGCGGACGCCCTTCTGGCGGGCGCGGGTAAGGGCGGCATAGAAGTCGTCGAAGTAAGCGGCAGAGTCAGCCGGGAAATGGATGCGGCCGGGGTTGGTCTTGAAGTAGTCGATGTATTGCTGCTCCTCCTGCATGTGCTTGAGCTCCTGCTCGCGCATGGCCAGCAGTTCCTCTGCCGAAAGGAGCGATTCGGCCGTTGCGGTCGTGTCCCCCTCGAGCATCTCTGTCAGAGTGGGGAAGCGGAGGCTCGTTTCCTCCGTCAGTTGAATCCCGTCTTCGGGAAAAACCGCGCAGATGCTGGCCAGCAGACCTATCACTACGAACAGGCCCGCCGAGATCATCCACGGATGTATGTTTCTGATATGTTTCATTTTGTCTGAGATATGCGTTCGGCAATGAAAAGCATGGCTTTTTCGCCTGTTCTTGCGCCTATGATGAAGCGCTCTCCGCCGTCTTTGGTCTTGAGTTTCTTCCGGATCTCCTCGGGGCGGAGCGGATGGTTGCGGGTAAGGATGTTGTAAGCCTGCCCGCTGAGGCTTTTCTGGTGCTGTTTGTCTACCGTGCCCACGATGCGGAACGTCCGCCCGGGGAACCCTTCCGTCAGCTTTGGACTGTGGTAGAGATGGGTGTTGGGCGCCAGTTTCCGCAACCCGAATCGCGTAGCGATCAGCTTGAAGGCGCCCGCTTTGAGGATGGCCGCATTCGGTTCGTATAGGTAGCCTTCCTGTGTTTCGTCTGCTCTGCAGAAAGCGGGCTGGGCCACCTGTTCTTCTTTTTCCGTGAAGCAGAACGATTCCTCGCCTTGCGGGGTGATGTTGATGGCCGTGATGCGCGGCTGTCGGCTTGTGGCCTCTTCTTCCGCGGAGCTATCTGCCGATTTCCGGCATATAATGAAGAGCTCTTTCACTTCGCCCCGGAGGGCCAGCACATAGGCTTCTTCCGCATCGGGTAGGGAACGGAGTGCCTCGTGGAGGTCGAGCATGGGCGAGAGCTTGAGCGCGAGCGTGCGCGTCTTCCGCATCAGAAGCGGGTAGAGGGCTGCAGCATCGGGCGTGCAGTCTTGCAGGCGGAACACTTTGCCGCCGTGGTTGTCGCGTCGGGCGGGGTCGATGAAGAGGAGGTCCGCAGGCTCCATCTGCTCCAGATAGGCTTCGGCCGTGGTGTTCACTACGCGGATAGGCTTGTCCGCCAGGCGGAAATTGTGCTCGGCTATGCGGAAGAGCTCTTCCTGCATCTCTACGTAGGTCCACTCCCCGGTCAGCCTGCTCAGGAAGAAACTGTCGATGCCCATCCCGCCCGTCAGGTCCGCGCCCGTGAGCTTTGCGCCCGCGCGGAAAGAATCCGAAAGAATGCGCTGCTTGAGGGCGGCACATTCTTCGCTGGAGCTCTGCTCCACGCTGAGTCGTCGGGGCCATATCCATCCTGGGATGGCGGCTATGGAGGGCAGTTTCAGCCGCGCTTTCTGCCAACCTTCTATCTGCTGCAGGGCAAAGGCAGCGTCCACCTCGGGATACTGCCTTGTGCGGAGGGCCGTCTGTGTGATGTCGTCCTCGCGGTAAGCTGCTATGAACGCTTCTGTGTTCACACCTTTACATTAGCAACGGCTTCCCCCTCGCGGGAGAAGCCTTGCCATATTCGTTTCGGAAAATCTGCCTTGCCGGCTTACCACATCATGATGAGGCGGAAGTGCATACTTTCGGGTTGGAACTGCGTGTCGAGCTCGTAGTCGAAGTCGGAAGCCGTGTAGAAGATCGTTACGGCTCCTACGGCAAACTCGTAGTCTACCGTTTCGGTATAGAAGCCCCAGGTGTTGGTAGCTGCATCTGCCAGATACTCGCTGTGGCGAACGAAGGGGAGCTCCACCTGGCTCTTGTTGCTCGTACCGCTGTTGTACTCGCGGTAGAGCTTGATCAGGCCGTTGTCGTAGATATGCTCGGTGAGCTCCGGCACGCTGATCACGCCGTAGAAATAGTTGTTGTTGTCCTGGTTGGAATAGTTCCACTGGTCCTGGTTGATCTGGATGTCGATCACCTTCGAATTGACGAGGCCGTCTCTACCCGGCTCGCCCTGCGGTCCTTCACAGGAAGTAAAACCGATGAGCAGTCCTACGACTGCGATCAAACCTAAAAATTTGCGCATATTGTTTTGATTTTAATAGTTTCCGCCGCAAAGTTAGCTAAAAAATCCGAAACGCGCAAGCGTTTTCAAGAATAATTCCCAAAAATTGCATTACTTTGCCGCTCTGCGGCATAAGCGCTTGCATCACCGGAAGATTTTTTGTATCTTTGCAGACAAATTCAGTTATTTTTGCTCAAAATGAAAAAACTCTTATTTCTCCCCCTCTGCCTCCTGAGCGTTGTGCTCATGGCTCAGACTACGAATGCCGACTATCTGGCTTACATCGAAGCTTATAAGCAGGCCGCTGTGAATCAGGAACTTACCTACAAGATTCCCGCCAGCATCACCCTCGCTCAGGGGTTGCTCGAGTCGGGCGCAGGCAAATCGCCTTTGGCCAAGGAGGCAAATAATCATTTCGGCATCAAGTGCCATTCCGATTGGACCGGCGCCACTTTCACCCAGGACGACGATGCGGTAGGCGAGTGCTTCCGCAAGTACGACTCTGCAGAACAGTCCTACGAAGACCATGCCAAATTTCTTCTCAAACCGCGTTATCAGAAACTTTTTTCGCTTCCCATCACCGATTACAAGGGTTGGGCACGTGGTCTGAAGGAGTGCGGCTATGCTACCGACCCCAACTATGCGCCCAAACTGATCAAGCTCATCGAAGACTACGATCTCGTGGCTATCACGGAGGCTAACAAATACTCCAAGGAGAGCAAGAATGTGGAAGA
>JAGHUE010000164.1 GCA_018064985.1 Candidatus Colicola faecequi
GTATCGCCTTGTAAAAGGTTCATGCAGCATTCTTTTGCTTACCGAAGATGGTATTATTGCCGCTCGTGACTCTTGGGGCCGTACCCCGACTATTGTTGGCAAGCGTTGCGACGCACATGCTGTTGCTTCCGAGTCGACCGCATTCCAGAATCTCGGTTTTGAGACGTCCTATTTCGTCGGACCGGGTGAAATTGTCCGCATCAAGGCCGATGGAATGGAGCAGCTTCGCAAACCCAGTGAGAAGATGCAGATTTGCTCTTTCCTTTGGGTATACTATGGCTTCCCTACTTCGGATTACGAGAATCGCAATACAGAAGTGGTTCGCAATGCCTGCGGTGTAGCGATGGGTAAACGCGACAAGGCCGAGGTCGACTGTGCCTGCGGTATTCCTGATAGCGGTATCGGTATGGCTATCGGCTATGCTGAAGGCCATGGTGTTCCTTATCGTCGCGCTATTTCCAAGTATACTCCTACTTGGCCGCGTTCCTTCACCCCCTCCCGTCAGGAGCTGCGTGAGTTGGTGGCTAAGATGAAGCTTGTGCACAATACGGCTGTTCTCCGCGATCAGCGTGTGCTTTTCTGCGACGATTCCATTGTCCGCGGTACGCAGCTTCGCGACAATACCACTTGCCTTTTCGAGGCTGGCGCAAAAGAAGTACATATGCGTATTGCATCTCCTCCATTGCTCTATGGCTGCCCGTTCATCAACTTCTCCGAGTCGAAGTCGGAGATGAAACTTCTTACTCGCCGCATCATTGCCGAGTTGGAAGGCAATGAGGCTGCTCACAATCCGGAGCGTTTGGCTGCTTATGCCGATGCGCATACGCCGGAGCATGCACGCATGACTGAAATGATTCGCAACCGATTCGGTCTTTCTTCGCTTGAGTTTACTCGGCTGGAGGATCTTGTAGAGGCTATCGGTCTTCCCAAGTGCCGTCTCTGTACGCACTGTTTCGATGGTACTTCTGCCTATACGCTTACCGAGACAAACCTCTGATAAGCATCGGTATAAAACTAAGAAGGGCTCCCAAACGGGAGCCCTTCTTGTTGAAGTATAATAAGCTTACTTATTATTTGTGGTTGAGAGCGAGGTCTACGTTTACAGCGCATGCTACAGAGCAACCTACCATCGGGTTGTTACCGATGCCGAGGAAGCCCATCATCTCTACGTGTGCCGGAACGGAAGAAGAACCTGCGAACTGTGCATCGGAGTGCATACGGCCGAGGGTATCGGTCATACCGTAAGATGCAGGACCTGCTGCCATGTTATCCGGGTGAAGAGTACGACCGGTACCACCACCGGAAGCTACAGAGAAGTAAGGCTTGCCTGCGCGGGTACGCTCCTTCTTGTAGGTACCTGCGGTCGGGTGCTGGAAGCGGGTCGGGTTGGTAGAGTTACCGGTGATCGATACGTCTACGTCTTCGTGCCACATGATAGCTACACCTTCACGAACGTCATCTGCGCCATAGCAGTTAACTGCTGCACGCGGGCCGTTGGAGTAAGCGATGCGCTTAACTTCTTTGAGTTCGCCGGTGAAGTAGTCGAACTGAGTCTGAACATAGGTGAAACCGTTGATACGGGAAATAATCATAGCAGCGTCCTTGCCAAGACCGTTGAGGATGCAGCGGAGCGGCTTATCAGCTGGTCTCGACTTGTTAGCCATCTGAGCAATCTTGATAGCGCCTTCTGCAGCAGCGAAAGACTCGTGGCCTGCAAGGAATGCAAAGCACTTGGTCTCCGGCTCAAGCAGACGAGCAGCGAGCTCACCATGGCCGATACCTACCTTACGGTCGTCAGCTACCGAACCGGGGATGCAGAACGACTGAAGGCCTTCGCCGATGTAGTTGGCAGCTTCTACTGCGTTCTTTGCCTTCTCCTTGAGAGCGATAGCGGTACCTACTACATAAGCCCACTTTGCGTTCTCGAAGCAGATCATCTGGGTCTCCTCACAAGTCATGTAAGGATCAAGACCTGCAGCTTCGCAGATTTCATTAGCCTCTTCAATAGAAGCGATACCGTGCTTATTCAAGCAAGCGAGGATCTGTGCAATACGACGATCCTGGGATTCAAATTTTACTTCGCGAATCATATTGATAACCTCCTATTGATTAATTGTGACGTGGATCGATGGATTTAACTGCGCCGTCAGCTTCCTTGGTGCGGCCGTAGGTGCCGGTTACGCTCTTGAGAGCTTCGTCTGCCGGAACGCCCTTCTTGATAGCGTCCATGAACTTGCCCATATGAACGAACTCGTAACCGCAAACCTGGTCGTCCTTGTCGAGGAACATCTTGGTGATGTAGCCCTCGGTGAGCTGCAGATAACGGGTACCTTTGAGCTTGGTGCCGTAGAGGGTACCGGTCTGAGAGATGAGACCCTTGCCGAGATCCTCGAGGCCTGCACCTACCATAAGACCGCCTTCAGAGAAAGCAGACTGGGTACGACCGTAAACGATCTGGAGGAAGAGCTCGCGCATTGCGGTGTTGATAGCGTCGCAAACGAGGTCGGTGTTGAGAGCTTCGAGGAGTGTCTTGCCCGGGAGAATCTCAGATGCCATAGCAGCAGAGTGAGTCATACAGGAGCAGCCGATGGTCTCTACGAGAGCTTCTTCGATGATACCGTCCTTCACGTTGAGGGTCAGCTTGCAAGCGCCCTGCTGAGGAGCGCACCAACCGATACCGTGAGTAAGACCACAGATGTCTTTGATTTCTTTTGCCTGAACCCACTTGCCCTCTTCTGGGATAGGAGCAGGTCCGTGATTGGGGCCTTTAGCCACCACGCACATGTTTTGTACTTCTTTAGAGTAAATCATGATTGTTTGAATGGTTGATTTATAATGTTGTTTTGTTTATTGATAACCTTTTTCATTGCCCGCCCGTTTGCGCATGTGCGTATACGGACTTTGCTCTGCAAAGTTAATACTTTTTTTTGAAAATGCAAAAGTTTTTGGTTTATTTCTCCGTTTTGGCAAGTATATTGTTCATTTTATTTTGCATATATCCCAAAATAATAGTAATTTTGCATCGAAAAACTATTCTCTATCGTTTATGAAGATTAATCGAGTCATTGCATCAGCTCTCTGTGCGCTGAGCCTCCTGCTTTCATCCTGCTCCATCAAGCAGGCTATTTCGCTTAAAGATTGCACGTATGATTACGACAAGATTTCCGATATTACGTTCAACGGAATGACCATGTCGGAGCTTCGTAGCATCTCCGGTATTGCCAAGTTGAGTAAGTTCATGGTGAAACCTACGGAAGACGCTATGCTCGGCTTTACCGTTCATATGAAAGTGACCAACCCCAACAACGGTGTCGCTTCGTTGGAGCGTCTGTTCTATACGGTGGCGCTTGACAGCATCGAGGTAGGGGAAGGCTACAGTGCCGAGCCGTTTTCCGTGCTCGGTGGCGCTACGGCCGATCTTCCGCTCAAAGTGAAAGTAAGTCTCAATCAGCTCCTTTCCTCGGAGGCTCGCCCGACGATGATCAAAACCATAAAAAATCTGATGGGGCGCGGAGATGTTCCTACCGTCGTTACCGTCAATCTTCGTCCGGTTATTCGTGTCGGAACCGTCGCACTGGGTATTCCGAAAGCGATTCCGCTGCGTTTCAATTATGGCGGAAAAGAAGATCCGTCATTATAAAAATCAATCCTCTCGGCTTCGGCTGGGAGGATTGTTGTTTTACAGAGCTTGCTCTACTTTTCTGATTTCGCCTTTTTCTACGATGAAAATCATTGAGTTGTCTTTGTGCGCTTCCAGCAGATAGGAAATGTGCTGGCGGTCGGTGTCCGTGATGAAAATCTGGCCGAAGCGGTCGGAATGCACAAGGCGCACGATTCGTTCCACCCGTTCCGAGTCCAACTTATCGAAGATGTCGTCGAGCAGCAGAATGGGCTTCTGCTGACGGCTGTTTTCCTGCATCAGCGAGGTGAGGAATACGGCCTGTGCCAACTTCAGTGCCAGCAGATACGTTTTCTGCTGTCCCTGACTGCCAACCTGCTTGAGCGCATAGTCGCCCATTTTCATTTCCAGCTCGTCTTTGTGGATTCCTTGTGAGGTCCAACCCAATATAATATCGCGCTGGCGCGTGCGTACGAAGGCTTCCGGCAGGTCGCGGTCCTGCAGTTGCGAAATGTATCGCAGACTTACCGTTTCGAGGTCTTCGTTTTTATCTTCTCCGTTGGCGATATAGTTGTAAATCTCCTGGAAGATCGGAATGAATCGCTCGATAAAAACCGTTCGTTGCTCGAAGATGGCTTGCGCTTCCGCAGCCATCTGCTGCTCCAGCACGTCGAGTACACCCTCGTAGTCGGCCAGTCGGGCTGTTCCGTTGTCAGGATCAAGTTGCTTGAGGAGCGAGTTGCGCTGTTTGAGAAGCTCGTTGTAGCGGGTGAGCTGCTCCAGGTAGGGTTTGTTGTACTGCGAAATCACACCGTCCATGAATTTCCGTCGGGCGTCGCTGCCTTCCTGAATGAGCTCCTGATCGTCGGGGGAAACCATTACCAGAGGAATCAAACCGATGTGGTCAATAAGGCGTTTATAGTCTTTCTTGCCTCTGCGGAATTGCTTCTTCACTCCTCGCTTCAGTCCGCACGTAATCTGCTCCTGTTCGCCTTCTATCTGATATTCTCCCTGGATCATTCCGAAATCCTGTCCATGCATGATGTTCTGCGAATCGATTGCATTGAAAGCTGATTTTGTGAAACTCAGGTAATAAATCGCATCGAGCAGGTTCGTTTTTCCCTGTCCGTTGAGTCCGATGAAGCAGTTGATCTTATTCGCAAAACTGAGGTCGGCTTCGCGGATATTCTTGAAATTCAGTATGTTGATGTGATTAAGTTGCATGTCTTATCGCAAGATAGCAGGGAGTGATTCGCGATGATAGCGGTTGACGGATGTTACGCAAATGGTGCATTTATACGGGTCGAACGACAGTTTCATCAACCCGTTTTCGCTGATTCCTACGATGAATTGCGGATCTTCAAAATCAATTGATGAGTTGGTCGGGAACGCATAAACAACGCAGTAGCGCGCATCGTCGGGTTGCTTCCACTTCAGCATCTCGTAGTATTCGTTGTCTGCCGCAACTTCCTCCACACTGAGTTCAGTCGGCATCGAGGCAATCGGTCCGTCGCCAACGGATGGCTGCAGAGCAGGGTAGCGGTAGAAATCCGTGCGGAGAGAGTCGCAGAGTCCGAGCCTGTTCTCGAGTAGGGTGTGAACAGGGAAGAACACGCTGCCCTTGATTTCCGGAATGCTTCTGTTCAAACGGATCTGACGGCAGATCTCGTTCGGGCGGTTCCAAGCCTCGATCTTCGAGTTGCCCACACCGCTTACCGAGTGACCTACATAAAGATTTTGGCCGTAAGTGTATTTTGCCCACCAATGTGCAAGTATCTCGTAGTCAGCCACTTTCTTGCCGATCTCCCAATAGAGCTGCGGTACTACGTAGTCGATCCAACCTTTCTCCAGCCAGAGGAGAATGTCGGCATAAAGGTCGTCGTAGTTCTGTACGCCGGCTTGCGTTTTGGAGCCGCGCTTGGGGTCGTTGGCAATATTGCGCCATACGCCGAAAGGCGAAATGCCGAACTCTACCCACGGCTTGAGCGTCTTGATGGTGTCGTGCAGCTCCTGAATTACCATATTCACGTTGTTGCGTCGCCAGTCGTCTTTATTGGTGAAACCGCGTGGGTTGGCTTTGAATGTTGCTGCGTCCGGAAACTCCTCACCAGCAATGCGATACGGGTAGAAATAGTCATCGAAATGGATGCCGTCCACATCGTATCTTTTTACGATGTCGGCAACTACTTTGCAGAGCCAGGTGCGCGTTTCATCGAGTCCCGGGTTGAAGTACCATTGCTTGCCGTATTTGACGAACAGTTCGCGCTTCTGACGGTAAATATGCGAGGCGGCCAGTTCCTCGGCGCTGAAGCCGTTGGTTACGCGGTAGGGGTTGAGCCATACGTGCACGTCGATGCATCGCTTATGCGCTTCCTCGCATACGAAGGTCAGCGGGTCGTAGTCCGAACCGTCCACGTTCTTGAGGTTTGCGCCTTGCGGCCATTGGCCCTGTTTGCCCGTGAGCCAGTTGCTCCAGGGTTCCATTTCGGAGCGGTAAAGAGCATCGGCCGTCGGACGGATCTGGAAAATGACCATGTTCATATTCAGGGCTTTTACCGAGTCGAGGATATGAATCATCTCCTTGCATTGGAGATCCGGATGCCCTTTGGCCTCGCGGCTTGGCCAGTCGATGTTGGCCACGGTTGCAATCCAGGCCGAACGCATTTCGCGTTTCGGTTGTGCGAAGAGGGTAGTGGCTGCCAGAATAGCCGCCATCGTAATGATTGAACGTAGAGATAATTTCGTAATCATAATATTCTCCTTATCTTGTTTCGGGAATAACCCAATAATAACACATTAATAACCCAATAACAACCCAATGGAAGTCTCATGGAAGTCTTATTTGCCGGAGATAATTTTCTTCAGGTCGTTGAGCTTGTTGAGTGCCTCTAGCGGGGTGAGGTTGTTTACGTCTAGATGCAGGAATTCGTCGCGGATCTGCTCGAGAATCGGGTCGTCGAGCTGGAAGAACGAGAGTTGTCCCGCATTCGGATTCACTTTGGTTTTCTCCACCTTCGGGAAGGCGCCTTCGCCTCGTCCGATCTCTCCGCCGGCATTCTGCGCTTCCAGTTGCTTCAGGATCACCTCCGCACGGTCAACAATCCGTTGCGGCATTCCTGCCATCTTGGCTACGTGAATACCGAACGAGTGCTCCGAACCGCCTTTTACAAGTTTGCGCAGGAAAATCACTTTCTTGTTCACTTCCCTTACCGACACGTTGTAGTTCTTTATTCTCGGGAAAATTTCCGCCATGTCGTTAAGTTCGTGATAATGAGTGGCGAAAAGCGTCTTCGCATGGCAGCGGTTCTCGTGAATGTACTCCACAATCGACCATGCAATACTTATGCCATCGTAGGTGCTGGTGCCTCGTCCGAGCTCATCGAAGAGCACGAGCGAACGCTGCGAGAGGTTGTTCAGAATGGCCGCTGCCTCGTTCATCTCCACCATGAAGGTCGATTCGCCTACGGAGATATTGTCGCTGGCGCCTACACGGGTGAAGATCTTGTCCACGATACCGATGCTGGCTGCTTCGGCGGGTACATAACTGCCTATCTGTGCCAGCAATACGATCAATGCCGTTTGGCGGAGCAATGCCGATTTACCGGCCATGTTCGGACCGGTTATGATGATAATCTGCTGATGGTCAGCCTCTTCCTCGTCGCCTTGTCCGTTGTTGATTCCGGGATTGCTTAGATATACGTCGTTCGGCACATACCTTTCGCCTGCAGGCATGTTCTTTTCTATCACCGGGTGACGTCCGTTCTTGATATCGATCACGAGACTGTCGTTCACGTCCGGACAAACATACTTGTTCTGGGCAGCTGCGTCTGCGAACGAGAGCAGGCAGTCGAGCTGTGCGATGATGTTCGCATCGAGCTGGATGGCCGGCACGTAGTTGCACGCTTCCGTCATCAGTTCCAGGAAAATGCGGTTTTCTATCACCTGGATCTTGTCTTCCGCACCGAGGATTTTCTCCTCGTAGTTCTTCAGCTCTTCGGTAATGTAGCGCTCGGCATTTACGAGCGTCTGCTTGCGAATCCATGTAGCCGGCACCTGGTCTTTGTAGGTGTTTCTTACCTCCAGATAATAGCCGAATACGTTGTTGAAGCCTATCTTGAGCGAACTGATGCCGGTCTCCTGACTCTCACGTTCCTGAATCTTCAGCAGGTAATCTTTGCCGTCGTTTTTGATGGCTCTCAGTTCGTCGAGTTCTTTGTCGACACCTTCGCCGATCATGCCCGGACGCCCTTGCATAGATGGCGGATTGAGGGCCATCGTGCGGCGGATGCGGTTGCGGAGTTCGGTGCAGAGCTTCAGTTGGCGACCGAGCCGTTGTACGAATTCTCCTTCTGCCTGTTCCGTGATTTTCTTGATCGGTTCGAGCGCTTCGAGGGCAATGCTGAGCTGCACCATCTCTCTTGGAGAGATGCGACCTACCGAAACCTTTGATATTACGCGCTCCAGGTCGGCAATGTAGCTTATCTGTTCGCGGATGAAATCACGCTCTTCCGGGTGTCGGAAGAAGAATTCCACCACTTCCTGGCGCTGACGGATGGGGCGGACCGATTTGAGCGGCAGGGTGAGCCAGCGCTTCAGCAATCGTGCGCCCATCGGGCTCGACGTCTTGTCAATCACGTCAATCAGTGCCGTGGCTTCCGGCTCGTTGGGGTTGTGGAACAGCTCCAGATTGCGGAGCGAGAACTTGTCCAGCCACATGTATTTGTCTTCTTCGATGCGGCTCAGCGCCGTGATATGGCCGGTCTGCAGATGCTGGGTCATGTCCAGATAATGCAGAATACCGCCGGCGGCGATGATGCCGAGCGGATGGCGTTCCACACCGAAGCCCTTCAGTCCGCTCGTGCCGAACTGCTTGCACAGACGGTCGTTGGCTGCCTGCTCGGTCAGCATCCAATCCTCCAGTTCGAAGGTGAAATAGCGGTTGCCGAAAAGGCTCTCGAAATAGGCTTTGTTCTGGCGGAGGAAGAGCACTTCCTTCGGCTGGAAATTGGTGAGCAGTTTCTCGATGTAGGTCTCCGAACCTTGTGCCACGAGAAATTCGCCCGTGGAAATATCGAGGAAACTGATGCCTACGGCGTCCTCATCTTTCTTGGCAGCCTTGTTGAAATGCACGCAGCACACAAAGTTGTTCTCGCGGTTGGGCAGGGTGGTGTCCGAATAACTTACACCGGGCGTTACCAGTTCGGTCACCCCGCGCTTCACGAGTTTCTTCGTCAGTTTCGGGTCTTCCAGCTGGTCGCAGATCGCTACTCGATAACCCGCCCTTACCAACTTGGGCAGATACGTGTCGAGTGCGTGAAACGGGAAGCCGGCCATGTCTATTGCCGATGAAGCCGTTCCCACGCTGCTGCTTCTGTGCGTCAGCGTGATACCGAGTATCTTCGAAGCCCTCACTGCATCTTCGCAATAGGTTTCGTAGAAGTCGCCGCAGCGGAAGAGCAGCATCGCATCAGGATATTGGGTCTTGATGTCGTTGAACTGCTTCATCATCGGCGTTTCTTGTGGATTGCTTGCTGCCATATTGTGTAG
>JAGHUE010000114.1 GCA_018064985.1 Candidatus Colicola faecequi
TATCGAATCCGTATCTGAGGAATATTTCATTAGAACAGTAGCTCTCCAGAAGGAGTTAGGATGTAGGCAGCTCGTAAATGTATCCTATATCCACGCCACACACTATTTCTGCAACCAACAGAAAGCCCATGCCATCCATCACCCGGTAATTAAGTCCCCATCGGAAACGATCTTTGTAGCCGCACATGAGAGCGATATCCACGTTCCAGCTTCTAAAGTCCGTCATCAACATGGCGGAAGGGCTAAGGGAGAAGTCCGTGTTTTTGATGCGGAACTTATAGCCGCCCATTGCATAGAGCGTTCCCAACACCCGAAGGTAGATTTCGTTTTCCGTACCCGTCTGCGTCATCAGCTCCACCTTCGGTCGCATGATGTGCGAATAACTTGCGCCAGCATACCAGCGCGCGGTACTATAGTAAACGCCTGCACCGAGGTCAAACTTCATTCCCGAAGCCTCGCCTGCAGGGATGGATGGGTCGCTGCCGATGTGATACTCGGAGCCTGTGGCTTCCAGGTCATCCAGATTGACACTATCGCCGGAGAACTTGATGTTCACGAGTCCGGCTTCCAATCCGATGGCCAGATAACCCTTGCCTAATTTCTGACGGTAAGCGTATTGCCCGAAAAACGATTGGTTAGACCAGAGGCCATAAGAGTCGTTCAAAAAGCGGACACCGGCGCCGTGACGGGTTTTCCCCAGCACGAAGGCCGAGTGGAAATTGAAATACGTGCTCATCGGAGCACCTTCTATTCCGGTAAACTGCATTCGATGCAGACCGCTGACCTTCATCAGGTCGCCCTCGCCAACCGCTGCCGGATTGAAGGACGTGGGCATGTACATATAATGTCCGATTGCCGGATCAAATTGCGCTTTCACAGCACCTGCCGTCAGAAGCAGGAAGAGGAAAGCAACTACGCGTAGCAGATCAATACTCTTCCTCGTCGAAGAAAAAGTCCTCTTTTTGAGGATAGTCGGGCCATATGTCCTCAATCGTCTCATATTCTCCTTCTTCATCTTCGAGTTCACGGAGGTTTTCTACCACCTCCATCGGAGCGCCTACACGCATAGCGTAATCAAGAAGTTCATCTTTAGTTGCTGGCCAAGGAGCATCCTCCAATTTTGAGGCCAATTCAAGCGTCCAATACATATTTCTTCACAAGTTTTGGGTCGGCCGGGACACTATACTCCCCTGCCAACCAAGTACTATTTCTCGAAAATATCGTGCAAAAGTAATAAAAAGTTTTTATTCTTACAAGAAAATATCTAATTTTCCCACAAAAAAAGCTCGTTTTTTTCGTCCTGTGCGATTTTTTTTGACAAAATGAATAAATAATCACTCAATCTGTTTACATATTGCAGCGCCGTCTTCGCTTCCTCCGAGTTGTCATCAAGCAGATCAAAAAGGCTCACCATATGTCGCTCCAATCGGCGGCACACCGTGCGGCAGACATGGCATCTGGAGATAGCCTCGCTGCCTCCCGGAAGCACGAATGAATGCAATACAGGAAGCGCCTGTTCCATCTCGTCGATACAGTCTTCCAGCCACTTCACTTCCGCCATACTGACCGAGGTAGCAGGACCGGGCTCGCATTTCTCCCTATCGAGCGCCAAATAGGCACCAAGATTGAACAATTTGTTCTGCACCCTCTTCAGTTGTCCGTCGACCTCCTCATTGCTCACCGCAGCACGCAGCAAACCGATGAAGCTGTTCAACTCGTCAGAAGTACCGTAGGTCTCAATCCGATGGTCAGCCTTACTGATTCGCGTACCCCCAATCAAGCAGGTTGTTCCCTTATCGCCTGTTTTAGTATAAACCTTCATAACGTTATCATTCTCAATTTTATGCAAAGATTGAATAATTATGCATTACAAACGAATGTAATACGTCTTCTTTTCAAAATTCTTATCAAAAAAAACCAGCCCCATAACGCCCAAATCCATGGTCGCACTCACCTCCGGCATGGCCACAATTTCCTTCCATGCGCGGTCCATTCCACGGGAATAATGAATGTCATCAAGCACGAAAATGCTTTTCTTTCCTGCATATGGAAGCAGTTGCCGGAAATAACGGACCGTGGCTTCGTAAGTATGATTAGCATCGAGGAAAGCGAGGTCCAACGGATGCTCCGGTTTGAAATCAGCGAGCGTTTCGTCCAAATTGCCGATTATGCAATCAATATTCATAATACCGAGTTTTTTCCATCCCTTTTGGGCAATGGAAGCCACCTCGGAAGCGCCCTCAAATGTGGTCAGATGCGCATCTTTCCCGACAGATGCCAGGTAAGCCGAAGAGACGCCAAGACAGGTGCCCAGCTCGACCATTTCTTTCGCTCCTCCCATCACCGCCAGACGCATAAGCAGCTGACTCTCCCTACTCGGCTTGAGCGTCAGTCTGGCAATATCTCTTACGCGCCGGTTCCCCGATCGCCCAGTACCGAAATCGTCGACATGAACCACTTGCTCAGAACGAAGCAACTCATGCCGGTAAGCCTCAATCTTCTCAAATGCATAATAGGGTTCTTTGGATGGCAGCAACGCGCGCGCAATATTAAATAGGTATGGCGAGTGAATACCATAACCCAAAGTGTTATGCGCAACCACCCGATGTCTCACTTGCGCCCAGGCGCTGAATATAGTGTCACGAAGCCTCATTACATGTGTTTGAAATGCAAAGATACTCCATTTTGGTTAAAAAAACAAAAAACAGCTCGTTTTTTTGCAAAATTTACTTTACAAAATGCTTTTTTTTCACAATTTTATAGGGAGTTTCAATTATTTTTCGTAAATTTGCAAAGTTTTCCATGTTGGGCGCATTGCGTCCGTTTCATAAGAAC
>JAGHUE010000068.1 GCA_018064985.1 Candidatus Colicola faecequi
CTCCTAGCCTCCTAAAATCCATGGTGCGGAACAGCCCTGATTTGCCCCGAAAATGCCCTCCGAATAGCATAAACAGGCTACTTTTCATGCCTCCGGACCCACTTTGAGTACTATTTCGGCTACTTCCCGGATGGTGAATCGCAGAATTATTTATGTTAGTTTGTTAAGATGTTAAGATGGCAAGGAACAGCGGTATGTCCGCGACCTGAGGCGAAACGGCATGAAATTCAGGCGTTTCGTATCATATAATGCAAAATGGGGGGGGGTAAATAAAAAAAACTAAAAAAACAAGAAAAACACCACATTTTTTTGCACATTCCGAAAAAAGTGCGTACCTTTGCAGCATCAATATATCATTGATAATTAGTGTTAGTAGCTGGGTGCGCCGTCGTGAGACGTTGCACCCTTTTTTGTCCCCGGGAAAAAGCGCTCAGAAAATTTTTTTCCGATGAGCATGCAAGATTTGCGGGGTCGTGCCTATTTAATGGGTATATAAGCTATCAATATTCACATAAAAAACGACAAAAATGAGAACAAAACTTTCAATTATTATCCTGGCCACCGCCGCCGTAATGACCTCCTGCCATCTGGACGATCATTATGATACGACCCGTCCGACAGCGCTCGTAACGGTAAAACCTACCGAGGAATCATTCATCCTCCAGCTGAACGATTCCGTCCGTCTGGTGCCGACGAACATGACCAAATCGCCCTTCGGCGAGAAGGAAGTGCGCGCGCTGGTGAATTATCAGACGGAGGAGAAAACGGCCGACATGCAGCGCGTACAGATTAACTGGATCGACAGCATCCGCACGAAGATGCCCGTGGCTTCCGTAGGAGAAAAAGACAAGGAAACCTACGGGGACGACCCCGTGGAGATCATGCGCGACTGGGTGACCTGCGCCGAAGACGGCTACCTCACTCTCCGCATCCGCACCAACTGGGGCAACGGCAACAAAGTGCACTACCTCAATCTGCTGACCGGCACCAACCCCGACAACCCTTACGAGCTGGAGCTGCGTCACGATGCCAACGGCGATGTGCCGATGCGCACGGCCGACGCCCTGATCGCATTCAACCTCCGCAGCCTCATGGCCGATGCCAAAACGGATACGGTGAAGTTCACCCTCTGCTGGAACTCTTTCTCCGGCAAGAAGAAACTCGAGTTCGGCCTCAAGGCCCAGCCGATAGATACCCACAGTGCGCTGTTTGTGAAATACGTAGAATAACGCCTGCAAAGAGAAGAGAGTGGACGGCCCGAAGCGGACAGAGAAAGAACTGCTGCGCCTGATCAACGAAGGCGACGAACAAGCGCGGTATCTGCTGTATGCGCAATACAGCAGATACCTGTCTGCCGTGTGCTCGCGATACATCGCCGACGATGAAGACCTGAAGGACGTGCTGCAGGAGTCGTTTCTCAAAATCTTCCGTTCGATAGGCGATTTCGGCTACCGCGGCGAGGGCTCGCTCAAGGCCTGGATGAGCAGGATAGTGCTCAACGAATCGCTCGTGTGGCTCAAGCAGCGGCGCCACCTGAGTTTCGCAGAACTGGACGACGAGGCGATGAACCTGCCCGATGCCCCGCCCGACACGGAAGGCATTCCTGCGGAGGCAATCCACCGGATGATACGCGCATTGCCGGACGGCTACCGCACGGTGTTCAACCTCTACGTGATAGAAGAAAAAAGCCACCGAGAGATAGCCGCTCTGCTCGGAATAAAAGAGAGCACATCCGCTTCGCAGCTGCACCGCGCCAAGGCACTGCTGGCGGCAATGATAACCCAATTCAGAAACGACAACGACACGACAGATGGAAGACTGGCAGAAAGACATTCATGACCGGATGGAGCACTTCGAGGCGGATGCGCCTCAGGGTTTGTGGGAGGCCATCTGCTCCGCGGAATCAAACGCCGCCGCTCCCGCTATGGGTGCGGGCAAGGGGGGAAGCCGCAGACTGTGGTCGTGGGGCGCCGCGGTGGCGGCCTGCCTGCTGCTATTCGGAATGGTGCAGCCCATCTTGAACGGCCCGGAAACGCCGCCCGCCAGGATGGCGCAGGTGCGCCCTGTATACAAGAATAAGGTGCTGACGGGCAGGGGATTGCCTACGCAGGAGCCCGTCTGTCAGGCAGCCGGTAACGCCCTGCTCGCGATGGGGAACACGTGCCCCGCGGGCATGGAAGAGTTCCCGCTGCGTGATGCCGACGCCTTCGGACAGCCGTCCGGCGAAGCGGCAAACGAACAGACGTCCGCCCCCTCGCAGAGCAGCGGTGCGCCTGCGGCATCGCCCGCAGCCCGCGGGCTGCAGAGCGACCTGCCGAAGGACCCCGGAGGCGAAGTGGACCGCTCCGAGAAAAGAAAGAAAGGCCGCTTCGAGATAGCGCTCACTACCGCAACCGGCAACGGCGGCAAAGCCCGCCGGCTCTACAACGGCGGCGCCGTCAGCGCGAGCTCCGTATTGGGCGACTCGGAATGGGCCGACAGCCCCCTGCTGGGCATCATGACGATGAACAGAGGGGCGGAAACGGAGCGGAAAATCACCTATCATATGCCGGTCAGGACCGGCTTCTCGGTCTGCTACCGGATCAACGACAGATGGGGCATCGAAACCGGCCTCTCGTATGCTTTCGTCGGTTCCGACATCTTCGAAGGTACGGCGGCCAATTATGTGGAAGAAAAGCAGAAGCTTCACTACCTGGGCATTCCGCTGGGCGTGTCGTGCCGGTTGGCTTCGTGGCGCCGCCTCGATGTGTATCTGACGGGCAACGTGATGGCGGAGCAATGCGTTTATGCGGGGTCGGCCAAGCGGTTCTACATAGCCGGCAAGCTGCAGGGAGAAGAGGCGAACGCGCTGTCGCAAAGACCGCTGCAATGGTCGGTCGGCGCCAAGGCGGGACTGCAGTACAACTTCAGCGAGCGCTTCTCCGTCTATGCCGAACCGGGCTGCATCTATTATTTCGACGACCGCTCGCCGCTCGAAACCGTCTTCAAGAAACGGCCTTTCGACTTCAGCCTCAACCTCGGTCTGCGCTGCAGCCTGGGAAAGAAAAAAGTGTAGGATATCGCGCGCCTGCGAACTGCTCCGCGAGCAACCCGATATCCGTCTGGCCGATCTGGCCGAACAGCTCGGCTATGCCGACGTCAGCAATTTCTACCGCAGCTTCAAGCTCCTCCGCGGCAAGACTCCCCGCAAGTTCCGCCTCGACATGGAGAAAGGGATGTGAGAAATAAAAACAAACAGCCCCCGCCAATCGGCAGGGGCTGTTACTGTTCGTTTGCGGATAATTATCAACGCCAGGTAACAGAGAAACTGTAGCCGCCATCAGCTTTGAGCGTTCCGGAAACGGGCGACGTATCCGCATACCTGCCTTTGTTGTCGACGAGAGTAGTGCCTATCCACGTGGTTTCCGCATACTTCTCACTGTTGTCTTTGTAGAGGTCGACGCTGAAGGAACCCTCCAGATTTTCGCTTTTGTAGCGGATAGGATAGCCGCTGCCGCTGCTCTTGAGCTTCATCACACGCTTGTAGTATTCACCGCTGTAGGTGCTGCGGGCATAGTGCGTGTTGTTGTCTTCATAAGATAGCTTGCCGCTGAAGCCGCTCACATTCGTAAGCTCCACTTCAGTGAACTGAGCGATGGTCCAGCCCTGGCTGTCATCGGCTTTCTGACCGGTAATCTTAACGGTGCCGCCGCCGTAAGAAAACTCGTAGTTGGTGTAGCGGTAGCCGTTTTCGATATTATCGTTCACCTTGATCATCAGGCTCCAGAGTTCGCGGGCAACCTGGGTGGCTTGGTCCGGGCCGTCGATCTTGCCCGAATCCTCTTCCACGCGCTTGTACACATAGCCGTTGAGGTCGGTGATCGATTTGGTACGCTTGTCGTAGTAGCCTTCCAGCAGATTTGTTCCGTACACTTTTACGTATTTGGTGGATGGAACGTAGTCATAGTTGATGCGGTCGCCCTTATCACTACCGACAGCGGTGACCACCACTACGTCGCACACTTTGCCGAGGTAGCCGTCGTAGAAGGTGTATTGGATGTATTCGTTGCCGGCCGTGTAACGGAACGTGTGGCCAACGAGCGGGTTCGACCCCTCGTCATCGCCCTCGCACGATGTCAATGTAAAAGGAAGAAGGAGAAGGAGCAGATAAAAAAGTTTCTTCATATCTTTGTTTCAATTTGTTAGTTGGCGCTCTTTACCAGGCGAACCGACAGACCTTCTTTCGCGTCCTCTTGCAGTTTGCCGTCTATCATTTTGTCGGAGAAACCGATTCCGTAGGCCATGCCTCCTAATCCTACCTTACCCGACCAATAGCGACCTCCCGCGCCGCAGTCGTAGCACTGTGTGCCGATACGGGTGCCGGCTGCCGGAAGGAATACGGCACCACTCTTCTCGAGCGTAGCCCAGCCTTCGGCTTCGTAGCGGTTGCGGCTGAAGCCGTTCGCTTCCGTGAAATGATACTTGCCAAGGACCGACTCGGTAGTCACATAGAGGTCGTCCATCGAGGCGAAGCTGACGCTGGTGGGACGCTCCCAACCGTCGGGCAGCAGAAGAAGGCCTTTTATGCCGCATACGGTGGCGCAAGCGAGCAGGTTGGCGGCATTCTCTCGCTCGAAAAGGAGGTAATACCACTCATCGTTCGACAGGGTGAACCAGGTGTTTTCCGGGTCTTTGCCGATCTTGTTCTCGCCCCAGTCTGCGGGCAGAGCTTCGAGTTCCAGTCTGGTGGGGCAGGCGCCGCTCATCCAGATGAAAAGGTCGATCCAGCCGGCATAGTCGGCGGCTATTTTCTTGTTGTCTGAACCGATAAAATCGGTCTGCTTGGCAGCAAAGCGGAAAACATCTTTCTGGGCATTATACTGGAGGTTGCCCTGCGAGAAGTACACTTTTTTCTTCGCCGAAACGGAGAACGGAAGTTGCTTGAAATTCTTGTTAGGTTTGGGCTCATTGCCTCCGAAGAGGTCGCACGAGCTGAGGCTGATGGCTACTGCTGCCATGGCCAGAAATGTTGCAATTTTTTTCATAAACAAAAGACGTATTACTATTATTCTGTAAAAAATAACGCTCCGACTCTCCTTCTGCCGGAGAGCCGGATGCTGTATAGTTCGGCGATCCGCCGTTTTTGACCGATTTTTTATTTCGTGAACTCGATCACGGTGCCCGATACCATGAGGCCTACGTCTTTCTTGAGCAGGAAGATGCCGCTGTCAACGGTGATCTTCTCAACTACCACGTTGGTCAGCACCTGCGACCCCTCGAGCTTGGCTGCTTTCAGCAGTTCTACGTAAGCGCTCTGGCGGAGAGTCTCCGAAGTGAGCGACATGTTCTTCGGATAGATCATATAGGTCTGTACGTTCTTCACCACGCGGAAATTATTATTGGAAAGAACGATCTGAGTTTGGTTCTGATTGATGTTGAGCGATTGTGTGCTGGTCAGGTAGTAAGCCGACTCGCAGCCGGTCAAGCAAAGTGCTGCGCAGAAGAGTACTGCAGCGAAAAATATTTTTTTCATAATGTTTGGATGTCTGAAAATGTGAGTAAATGAAGATTACTTATTTGCCGGTGAATTCAATCACGGTGCCGGTCACCATTACAGCGCTTTCGGTAGGACTGAAGGCGAGCTCGCCCGTCTGGAATGCGAACCAGGAACCGCGGCCTACGCGCTCTACGGTGATGTTGATGATGCACTGCGAACCGGTAAGGTTAGCTTCGCGGGCAAGTGCTGCATAAGCGCTCTTCTGGAGCTCATCGCTGTTGAGCTTCATCGTGTTCGGATAAACAACGAAGGTGTGTACGTTCTTTACTACTTGGAAATTGGCATGCGAAAGCACTACCTGTGTCTGCGTCTGGTTGATGTTCATCGACTTGCTGCCGGTCATGTAATAGGCCGACGTACATCCCGTCAACAACATAGCCATTGCTACTACTGTCAGGAAAAAGAGTTTTTTCATAACGGATTGATTTTGATTGCCTGCCCTTGTGAGGTAGGGAGTTAAACGAATGTGATTTTGTGATTGATGTATATTATTGTGTTATAATGT
>JAGHUE010000014.1 GCA_018064985.1 Candidatus Colicola faecequi
GAGACTGTACCACACAGCCTAAAGTTCTTATTATATATAATATTAATATTATATATAATAAGAACTTTAGGCTGTGTGGTACAGTCTCTCATTTTGGTATCAGTAATTATGTAACCTTTCGGGAGAGCCTGAGGAGCAAAGGTGAGACCCGGAGCGGACGCTCCCGGAAATAGTTGTTTTTCTCGCTATTTTCCTTTGGAAAACTTGCATATGTCAGAAATAATCACTATCTTTGTAGTCGACAACTGAAAATATTTCCGCTTTATGCCCATTATCTTTTCTGTCATATTGTACACAATCCTTGGCGGGATTATCTCCGCTGTCTTGGGCGTTGTCATCTTTCTTCCGGTCTTTCTGATCGTTAGGAAGAAGCAGTTTGCAGGCAAGCGGTCGCTGCTTCTGCTGTCTGCTCTTACCCCGGGTATTTTCATCTTTTCCGAGATGATTCTCTGGTTCTTCTTCGCCCCGATCGTGTCAGCAATATACGACGTGGACTGGGGAGCAGGCGACTATTGGCAGGCGCCGCTGAACGATACGTATAACGTTTCGGCTGTTGACAGTCCGCATGCTGCCACTATCAGCGTCCCGTTTTCTGCTCATTGTAGCTCCAGCTACGACCGGGTGTACCGTATCTGGCCGCAGGATGAAGCGATATATGTGTCAGGGGACAACCGTTCGGACGAGCAAACGCTCTATCTCTTCCATCAGCCCGACGGCTGCGACACGCTGGCCTGCACGGCCGATTCCGTGCTCTTCGAGGCCGCGCTCCAGGAGCAGGGGCTCCTGCGCGATCAGGGCCTTTCGGCCGAAGACTATTTCTACCGCACGCAACGTGAAGCCCATAAGATAGAAGGCCCGATCCGCCACGTGCTTGTCCTCCTGCTTCTGCTGGCTCTCTGGGCCTGCCTGATCTCCTTCATCCGCCGGCAAAACCGTCATTGAAAACAGCTATCACTTCTCTCCATAATACAGTCAACGCCTGCCCCCATCGGGACAGGCGTTGCTATTGGATACTACTAGCCTTCTAGATTTCAGTAATCTAGCTTCCCTTGCCCCAGTTGGGGAAAGGGGTAGGGGAAAGGAGCTGGCTAGGCTAGCTTCTCCTGATGCACGAAGCACCCCGGAAAAGCTTCCTCCAGGCCCTGTTGTTCTTCGCTGAAGATGCCGAACACGGTGGCGCCGCTGCCCGACATGGCCGCATAGATCGCCCCACGGCTCAGAAGGGCCTCTTTGAGGGCCGCTATCTCGGGGAAAAGCGGGAAGACGGTATCCTCGAAATCGTTGGTCAGCAGGCTGAGATCGGTCTGCCCCACAATGCCCTCACGGCCGTCCTCTTCGCGGCGACGGATGCCGCGGTAAGCCTGTCCGGTGCTGACGGCACACTCGGGTTTTATGAGCACGAGCCAACGACCCTCAAGCTGCGCCATCACTGCCTCCGGGGCAGGGGAGAAGATGTTGCCTATGCCTTCGGCATACTGCGGACGGTTCTTGATGAAAAACGCGCAATCGGCCCCTAGCGGACTAACCTCCGCCTCCAGCTGCTCGTCCGTCAGCCCCAGCCGGAACAGTTCGTTTACGGCCTTCGCCATGAAAGCGGCATCGGCCGAACCGCCTCCCAGGCCCGCTCCGAAGGGGATATTCTTTCGGAAAAGGATGCTCACGGGCCCCACCTGCGGGTAGTGCGCACGCATCGTGAGATAGGCGCGGATAATGAGGTTCTGCTCGGGCGGACAGTCCACCGTGATACCCTCCTGACGGAAGGTGTAGCCTTCCTCGGGCGCACGGTCGGCCGGCAGCGTTTCTACTGTCAGCTCGTCATGCAGTTCCCTTACGGGGAGGAAGATTGTCTGGAGGTCGTGGTAGCCGTCCGCGCGCTTGCGCATCACGGCCAAACCGAGGTTGATTTTCGCGTTCGGATGGAGAATCATGTCTGTTTACGATTATTTCTGCTGCAAAATTACGTTTTTTTTCTTGTATTTACAAGAATAATTTGGAGAATATCAATTTTTTTCGTAACTTTGCGCTGAATATTCAACTCTCATGCCCTTAGGCATCTATTATTTATTGATTAACTTGTTTACGGGGAATTTTTAGAACGCCCCACAAAGCTTACACAATGGAAAAAGTGGAACTCATGGAGCAGCTTAAGAGCTTGCTCGGCAACGATGTGACGGAAATCAAGGAACAGGTAGAAGAGCTCAAGAGCCAGTTCTATCGCATCTATCGTCAGGAACAGGAAGAAGCACGCAAAAAGGCGGAAGAACTGGGCGAAAAGATGGAAGAATACAAGCCTGTAGTCGATGAAATCGAGCAGAATTTCCGTCAACTCCTTCAAATCTACAAGACTCAGCGAGCTGAAGCCGCTGCCAAGAAAGAGGCAGAAATGAAGGACAATCAGCTCCGTAAAGAGCATATCCTCGAACTTATGAAGGGTCTTGCAGAAAGCGAAACTGCCGACGTCAGCACCAATATCCAGCAGATGCGCGACCTTCAGGCCGAGTGGAAAACCATCGGTCCGGTGCCCGCTCCTGTGGTTTCTACCCTCCAGAAGCAATATGCTATGTATCAGGAGCAGTTCTACGATCTCGTCAAGATCAACAACGAGCTCCGCGAATACGACTTCAAGAAGAACCTCGAGCAGAAGACCGCACTCATCGCAGAGGCTGAAGCGCTCCAGGAAAAGGCCGACATCGTCGAGGCCAACCGCGTGCTCCAGAAGCTCCACGAAGAGTGGGCTGAGGTAGGTCCTGTTGCCCGCGAGCTCCGCGAGGAACTGTGGAACAAGTTCAAAGAGGCTTCTACCGTTATCAACAAGCGCCATCAGGAATACTTCGACCAGCTCCACCAGAAAGAGCAGGAAAACCTCGAGAAGAAGGAGGCGATCATCGCACAGCTCCGCGACCTCGATTTCGATGGCATCAACACCAATAAGCAGTGGGACGAGATGACCGAGAAAGTGCAGGCCCTTCAGGCTGAATGGCGCAAGATCGGCTTCGCTCCCAAAAAGAACAACCAGATCATCTACGAAGAGTTCCGTTCGTATACAGACAAGTTCTTCGCAGCCAAGACCGCTTTCTATAAGTCGCTCCGCGACGAACTGAGCGACAATCTCCAGAAGAAGCGCGAACTCATCGCTGCTGCCGAGGAGCTCAAAGACTCCACCGATTGGAGGGAAACGGCCGACAAGCTCATCGACCTCCAGAAGCGCTGGAAGGAGATTGGCCCGGTGGCACGCAAGTACTCCGACGATATCTGGAAGCAGTTCACCGAGGCTTGCGACCATTTCTTCGAGCAGAAGAAAGCTGCCCGCAAGGCCGACCATGAGGCTTATCTCCAGCGTCAGGCTGAGCGTCAGAGCCAGCAGAAGAAGGAAGAAACTCTCGGCAACGACCGTCGCAAGCTCGTTCGCACCTACGAGGCACTCCAGGCTGAGACCAAGACCATGGAGAACAACATGGGCTTCTTCTCCGGCAAGGCTGCAGGCCTCCTCAAGGGTATGGAGCAGAAGATCGCTGCCAACAAGGCTAAGATGGCCGAGATTGAGGCTAAAATCAACGAACTCGACGCTGCTGAATAATGCTGATTAGTTATAAAAATGTAGAAGTACACCAGGCCGAGCAGATCGTGCTCCGCAATGTGTCCTTCGATATCGAACCCGGCCAGATGGTCTATCTGCTCGGTCGCGTCGGTTGCGGTAAGTCTACGCTGATGAAGACCTTCTACGGCGAGCTTCCCATCGCATCCGGTGAGGCACAGTTCCTCGACTACGATCTCAGCCGCATCAAGCGCAAGCAGATTCCTTTTCTGCGCCGCAAGATAGGTATCGTCTTCCAGGATTTTCAGCTCCTCATCGACCGCTCCGTAGAAGACAATCTCCTCTTCGTGCTGAAGGCTACTGGCTGGAAAGACAAGCGCGTCATGCGCGAGCATGTGCAGGAGGTGCTGGAGCAGGTTGGCATGGCCGACAAGGCTTACAAGATGCCCCATCAGCTCTCCGGAGGCGAGCAGCAGCGTATCGTCATTGCACGCGCACTCCTCAACTCTCCTGAGGTGATTCTGGCCGACGAACCCACGGGTAATCTCGACCATGAAACCGGTCTCGAGATCATGGAGCTCCTCTCTGCTATCCAGCAGGCCGGCACCACCGTGATTATGTCTACGCACAACCTCGAGTGGGTCAACCGTTTCCCCGGTCGCAAGTTCCTCTTCGCCTCCGGCGAGATCACCGAAGAGCTCCCTGCTGCTCTCTGAAAAGCCGCTTCCCGAGTCCGCTTCCCTAATCCGCTTCGAGAATCCGCTTCTCGAATCCGCTTCTCGAATCCGCTTCTCGAATCCGCTTCTCCGCGGGTTCTACGGTTATAGAAAAGGCTGTCAACCATGTGGTTGGCAGCCTTCGCTGTTTTCTATTATTCCCCTCCTCTTTGGGGAGGGGGTACCTGCTCTGTCCTTTATGCCTTTGCCTGATATGCTATCGCATATAGCCTCATCTGCTTCAGCATCGCTACGAGGCCGTTGCTTCGTGTGGGCGACAGGTGCTCCTTCAGTCCTATCTCGTCGATGAAATAGAGCTCTGCCTCCTGGATCTCCTTCGGAGTGTGACCGGAGAGCACTTTTATCAGCAGGGCTACGATACCCTTCACCAGGATAGCGTCGGAGTCGCCTCTGAAGACGATCTCGCCGTCCTCCAGTTGGGCGTCGATCCATACTTTCGATTGGCAGCCGTCGATGATGTTCTGCTCCGTGTGGAGCTCTTCCGGTAGGCTTTCCAGCTCGTTGCCCAGGTCGATGAGCAGCGCGTAGCGGTCCATCCAATCTTCAAAATCGGAGAACTCGCTGATGATTTCGTCTTGTATATCGTTGATACTCATAATTTACAAATTTCTTAATTTACAAATTTACAAATTATCTCGTAAATCTGCTGAGCTATCTGCTCGTCGTTCGATTCGTGCAGTTTGGCAGGTGCATCAATGATGTAGTCGGCCTGCTCGTAATATTCGCGCCTGAGCGCGAGGTGTTGCTCCACGAAATGGAGCATCTTTTCTTCTTCCGTCTCGCCTTCGGCGGCATTCATGCCGTCTACGGCTACGGGCCGATGCGTTATGCCCGAAAGGAAGAGTCGGGTGGTGAGCTGTTCGGGCGTCCAGCGCAGGTAAAACGAGGTGCCCAGCTCATGCAGGCATTCCATGTTGTCTTCCCAGCACGGATAGCCGCCGCCTGTGGCGTAGATCACTTTCTGGATAGGCAGTTCTGCCAGTTTCTCCACGCAGGCTTTCTCTTCCTTGCGGAATGCCTCCATGCCGAACTCGCGGATATACTCGCCCGTGGTATAGCCGTTGATCTCCAGAAATGCATCATCCAGGTCAACGAAATGCCAACCCAGTTTCTTTGCCAGCAGCTTGCCGGCGGTTGTCTTGCCGGAAGCCATGTATCCTATGAGGTAAATCGGAAGTTCCATCATCCATAGCCCCTGCGGGGCCATCCATCATCCATTGCAGCATTAAAAATGCTGCAGCTTTTCTTCTTCGGTCTGCTCGATGCTCCAGGGCTGTTTCTCGCGGCGGAGAAACTTCCAGTTCTTGTCGTACCACGTGGTGATAGTGGAGCAGATCGGGGCGCAGACTGTGATGCTTACGCGGTTATTGTCTTCTGCTATGGCCTCATCTCCTTCCTGCGCTACTATCTGTGCCTCCGTGGCAAGCTCGAGCGTCATGTTGGGTGCTATCTGTGCGCGGATGAAGCCGTCTGTCAGGTTGATGCTGTCGATGTAAGAGTGCCCGTCAAACTGGTTCTCGATGCTGTCTTTCAGGCCGGCTTTCGCATACTGCAGCAAGGTGAAGCGCTGCTGCTCCTGAAGAAACGGGCATATGCTGTCCGGCAAGTTGATCCATGCGATGGCCACTTGCGCACGTACGCCCGCGCTCGCGAGCATTATAAGGAGAACGAATGTCAGTTTCTTCATTGCTGCTGTTGTTTTATCGTTTTTCTATCAGCACGGTCGCATAGGCGGCCATACCTTCTTTCTTGCCTACGAAGCCGAGCTTCTCGGTGGTGGTGGCTTTTATCGACACGCAGTCGGGGTCTACCTCCATCACTTCAGCCAGGCACGCCTGCATGGCAGGAATATGCGGGTTGATCTTCGGCGCTTCGGCGCAGATAGTGCAGTCGCAGTTGCCCAGTTCATAGCCCTTCTCGCGAAGGAGTACCATGGTCTTGCGGAGCAGTATCTTCGAGTCGATACCCTCGAATTCGTTGCCCTTTACGGGCGGAAAATGATAGCCGATATCCCGCAGATTGGCCGCGCCGAGGATGGCGTCGCACAGGGCGTGAATAAGCACGTCGGCATCGGAATGGCCTTCCAATCCGAACTCACAGGGAATACAAATTCCCCCCAACCACAGTTGGCGGTTGGGGGTTATCTGATGTACGTCGTAGCCGAAACCGATTCGCATGACAGTTTATTTCTTGTTGTTTACGAGGTCCTTGATGCCTGCAAGGTCGAAGCCGAGCGAGAAACGCAAGGTGTTGTCAAGCGGGTTGGATGCTGCAGTAGCGATTACGTACGATACGTCGAGGGTTACAATCGAGAGGTGGAAACCGGCACCGAGGGTTACGTAGCGACGGTTGCCCTTCCACTGGTTCTCATGAGAATAACCTACGCGGCCGAAGAACTTGCGGTCGTAGGAGTATTCCAAACCTACACCGTACTGGATCTCGCGCATCTCTTCCTTGAAGCCGCCCGGAGCGTCAGCGAACGACTGACCCCAGCCGCGCGGAGAAGAGAGGTTGTAATACCACTGCTTGAGAGCCTGACCTTCGAGCGGGTTGCCGTTTTCGTCAACTGCATACTTCGAGCCCTTGCTTGCCGGTACGAGATACTTATTCACGTCGGCATTGATGGAGAGGCGGTTGTAGTTGTCGAATGCGAGTTCGTAAGAAGCACCGAGACGGAGGTTGGCAGGGATGAACGAAGAGGTGTTGTTCTCGTCGTAAGAGATCTTACCGCCCAGGTTCGATACGTTCAGACCGAGAGCGAAGTAAGACGTACCCATCGAGAGCTCGATCGGCTGACGGTAGTAGAGAGCTACGTCGGCTGCCATGGTCCAACCCGGATAGAGTTCCATAGCGCTTCCGCCGGTGTTGCCTGCGTTTACGCCATTGTTCAGGTCGGAGTAGAGGAAGCGCATTGCTACTGCCATCGAAACGTACTCGTGGAGCTTGCGCGAGTAGGAGAGGTCGATTGCCCACTCGTTGGGAGCGGCCATTGCCAGTTCCTCACCGAACATGTCGGTCAGCTGCACGTCGCCCAAGCCGAAATAAGTGAACGACATACCGAGTGCACCCGCCTTGTCGCTGATGTTGTAGTAGCCTGCTATGTAAGCGAGGTTGATGTCGTTTACGAGCTTGGTGAGCCAGGGAGTGTAGTTGGCCGTAATGCCGCCATGGCTTTCCATGAAGGCATATTTAGCCGGGTTCCAGTGCTGTGAATTGAGGTCCGGAGTGGTTGCTGCACCTACGTCACCGAGGCCACCGGCATGTGCGTCCGGAGCAATGGAGAGCGAAGGCATTGCTGTGATAATCGGATTCATTACTTCTTCTGCCATGAGCGGCATTGCCGACAGGGCAAGGGCGAAGAGCCCTAATGCAATTTTTTTCATTTATTATTAATCAATTAGTTTAACATGGAGGAGAAATGCTTCATAGGCACGTCTGTATTAACTGGTTTTTTATGTTGGGATAAATAGTTTATTTCGTGATAATCAGCTTTCCTGTGCGGGAGCAGGTCTTCGTCTGGCTCGATGAAAGCTGTACTTTGTATAGATATACGCCTGCGGGAGTAGCTGTTTCTGCAACGTTCCAGCGGACGGTTTCTGTGCCGTGCTGCGAGATGCGATGAACGAGCCGACCGGAGAGGTCGTAGATGAAGATGTCGGTCTGCATTACTACGTCGGGCTGGTCATATTCGAAAGCGATATTCACCATGCCGCCCCGGTCTACGGGATTGGGGTAGGTGAGCACCGATACGATCGACGGGTCGTATCCCTTTACTACCTCAAATTCGATAGTCTCCGACGAGGAGTTGTTCAGAAGGTCCCACGCGCGGAAGAATGCGCTGTGCCGTCCTTCGCTCAGCTCCTGCATCTGGTAGGAAACGATGCCCTGCTGATAGCTGTTGTTGGTAGCCGAGAAATAGTCGTTGAGCACGTAGGTCTCGGCTGCTTTGCTGTCAACGATCAGCAGCAGGTCGTGTCCGATGCCGCTGCCCACGGTGTTGATGCCGTGTTCGTCGGATATCTCAGCGTAGAAATGCGGCTTCTCGTTGGTTCTGTCGCCTTGCTGGAAGTGCTTGGTGCCGAGGTAAAGCTTGAGCTCCGGACCGACGGTATCCGTTACTTCTACCGGTGAGCTGCCGCCCACGATGAAATCCTCATAATGTCCCACGCCTTCTTCGCTTGTAAGCGTGTCGATGGCGTAGTAGACGATGCGTCCGTTGCCGAAGTTGTAGCGGATGTCTTTCGGCACCATGAAGGTGCAGGAGAAGCGCCCGTCGCGGATGGTTGTCTCGCCCTGGAAGAGGATGTTCGGGTAGTCGTTGTAGGTGAATTTCACCTTCTCCGACTCGTCGGGCTGATCATTATCGAGCGTAGTTACGCGCTGGAGTTTGTCGTATACGCTGATATGGAGCTTTCCGTTGAACCACGAAGTCGTATCACCGTTCTCTGCCTCGATGAAACCTTCTATTTCCGTGACGCTCAGCGCATTGATAGTGTCGGCCATATGGCTCGTCCGAACCTGATAATCGGTCGGAAAATGGAGCGAAACGGCAGGGTCGCCGAGCAAAACGTACGACATCTTGTTTTCGTCAGATCCGCAGGCGTTCTTGCCCTGGCTGACGGCATCACCCAGACGACTGTGGTAGCCGAACGGAGTGTCGTGATCGAAGAGTACATTGCAGATGTGCTTGTTGAGCGTGGCATTCTGCGATGCATATACGGTTCGGCAGGCTGCGCAAACGGCAATGGCGCCTCCGTCAGGATTCAATACGGCTTCTTCTGCTGCACTCTGCTTGCCTGCATCGAAGAGCGCGAAGCTGCAGGATGCGAAGATCCAGAATGCCGGATTCTCGTTCTGCATGGCGCGTATGCCTGCCAGAGTTACGAGGCCTTCTGAAGAGGCATTGTTGTAGCCCGAGTGTCCGCAGTAGTCGAAGAGCAGGGCGCCGCTGTTGAGCAGGTTGTTCAGTCTCGATTGCGCCAGCGGATAACTCTCGCCGGAGGCATTCACTTCCTGGGTATAGGCGTCGAGATAGATCTTGTTCACTACGAAGTCGGGGTTGCCCGTTCGGGTGGCTTCGCCTGCTTGATCGCTGCAGGATGTATGGAGGTTGGAGTCGCCGTCGTCAGCTACGAAGATGAGCTGATTCTTCCATTTGCCTTTGTTCTCGCCCTTGATGTAGCGGACGGTTTTGTCTACTACGCCTGTTGCTTGTGCGAGGGTGTTGACCGGTATACGGCCCACACCTATATCCATCCTGCCGTTCACGTCCACTTCGCCCTCGTTGTCATCGAGAAAACCGAAGTAATCGTCTGTTGCATATGCCTTTACCTCGTTTACCGAGTTCTTGCTCTGGTAAGTGAGCAGCCAGTTGTTGCCCGAATTGGAGAGGGAAATCAACTTGCGGTTGTCGAAAGTGCCGTCGCCGAAAAGGCAGAGGTAGCGAGGCTTATGGATGGTTCCGCCGGAAGCGTTCGCCCGGTCGTAGAGCATCTTCATCAGCCAGCGGTAGGCACTTGCGTCCGGCGTGCCGGAGGAAAACTCGTTGTAGACCTGCTGGTCAGTCACTACTGCTACGGTCATGTTGTCGTATTCCTCATGAGCGGCTGCAAGTCGCTGTGCTTCAGAGAGAAACTCGGCCGGCGTGATGATCACGTAGTCGATGTCGGAGAGTGCATGCAGGTTCTGCGGCTCGATATCTGCTGTTTTTACGGGCGACAGGTAGGTGGCGCTCTGCGGGTTGAATGCCACGTATTCACGGATACCTGTGTTCCGTGCCGTGAATTTCAGTTGTTTGTCGGCAGCGGAGAACGTGGTGTTCATCCGTGTAATGGCTGCTTTGTCCGTTACGTCCCAAACTTGCGTCTCTGCCGTAGCGTTTCCGATGACAAACTGATAGTAGTTGCTGTTGTCTTTGCCGGTTTTCGAGCGGAAACAGAGCGGCTCGTTGCCCGTGAGAGCAAGGTTGCAGACGGCATTGAGCTCAATGTAGTTGAGAAAACCGAGTGCTGTAGGGCTGCTGCTCCGGAATGTGAGCGCTACTGTCTTTAGCTCACCGGCTTCTGCGCTGATGGTCTTGGTTGACGAGCCTGCCGAAGCCTTGGTGTAGAAATCCGACGACGGGATGCCCGAGAGAGGAACGCTTGTAGAAGCGTTGTCCATCTGTATTTCAAAACGTGATGCGTCCGACGATGCGGCTGCTACGCTGATGTTCCAGTTCATAGGTTCCGATGCAACGAGTCCGCTGAAGCGGAAGCGGAAATTGCGCGTTGCACCCGGCATGAACATCTCCCCGTAAAACTCTCGTCCGCCTCCTTCTTCGCCCGTGCGGTCAATGAGGTTGATGCTGTCGAGCTCATGCACCTGATATGCGTCGTAGGTGCGGATGTCTTCGGCTGCTGCTGCATTCGGGGCCGGTTGTGTGGCTATTTCTTCGGTTGATCCGTGGTCGGACGTGAGAAAATAATAGCCGAAGTTGGAGTATGTGTTCCGCGTGTGGACGAACTGTTTACCGTCGTGTGACCAGGAAACGGGGCCTTGGGCGAAAAAGATAAGACGGTCGCCCGAATTGAAGATGCCGTCAGCTCCCTTGTCGAGGTAAACGGGCACCAGCGGAAGGTCATCAATGCGTCCTTGAGCGAAATTCTGCGGGAGCATGGCACCACCATAGCCGTAGATGCGGACCGACTCCGGGGTAAGACCCATTTTCTTGAGATCGGTGTAGGAGATGGCGTGCAAGCCCGACTCGCTGACACGAATCTTCACGAAACTGCCGGATGAGAGTACGGATGACGGGGCATAGGTGTAGGCTGCAAACGTGAAGCCTGCAAGCATAAGTAAGAGTATGCCGGTCAGAGTCCGTTTCATTCGGAGGGGTTATTTTATTTTGCAATACAGGTTTTCTTCGCCTTGGATGGCACCTGTAATATATTGGTTTTCTGCAGGATAAAAGGGTGTTTGATCGTTGCAGAGGAAGATCATGTCGCCCTGCCGGATGCTGATGCAGCGGCTAATGTCCGCTATCGCCCGGCTGATGGTTTCCATTTCGGGGACAACCGTTTTCTCCTCTCCGTCCATCGTGAAGCGGATGATGTCCGGTAGGGGAGTCTCTTCATTGACAGCAAGAAAAGTGCCAACCGGCGAAGAACCGTCGTATGCCACGGCTGCAGTCCAGCTTCGTCCTTCTTTGCGGACTGCCTCCAGAAGACCTTCGTCCTGGAAATGCAAACCGGCTGCAATGCCGTCGAAATAGCGGTGGGCAAAGCGCGGACTGATGCTTTTCCCGAGTTTGGAAATGCGAACCACGAGGCAGGGATGGGCAGCTATGCGGACGGATTCTTCAGGCACGAAGAACGGTTTACGGTTTACAAGCAGGGCCGAATCGCCTTTGAGAATCATTTCTGCTTTACCGCTGATATATGTATGTCCGATAATCTTCATATCCGCTTCGGGGCATGCACTATTGATGCAATTTAAAACGCAAAGTTACAACGTTTTTTTGAAACGGCCAAAAAAAAGCTCTTAAAAATGACTAAAATGGGTCATTTTTCGCGCGGGAGCGCGCGCAGGTACATAATTATACAACGTGTGCGCGTTGCGCGCGCACATCTACACCACCTTTCTCCTACCCATTTCGGGCAGGAGAAAGATGCTGATGAGCGGTCATTCTGACGCTATTTCAAATCGTCTGCCGGGAGTAACAGACGTTGATTCGTGCATTGTACCTGTTGTCTGCCGACATTATTTCGGACGGACAAAGATGTTGATAGGCGAACCGGTGAATTCCCACCATTCGCGGAGTTTGTTCTCGAGGAAGCGCTTGTACGGATCTTTTACGTATTGCGGAAGGTTGGCGAAGAACACGAAGGTAGGAATCTGGGTGTTCGGGAGCTGGGTGCAATACTTGATCTTGATGTACTTGCCTTTGGTTGCCGGTGGCGGATAGTTCTCGATGAGCGGAAGGAAGAGCTCGTTGAGCTTTGCGGTAGGCACTTTGCGCTGTTTGTTCTCGTATACCTGCAGGGCGGTTTCCATCACCTTGAAGATTCGCTGCTTGGTGGTAGCGGAAGTGAAGATGATCGGGAAATCGCGGAAAGGAGCGAGCCGCTCGCGGATGCTGTTCTCGAATTGCTTGATGTCGGCCGTGGTCTTGCTCTCGATGAGGTCCCACTTGTTGACGCAAACGACAAGTCCCTTCTTGTTCTTCTGGATGATGGAGAAGATGGAGAGGTCCTGTGCAGCCATGCCCATGAAAAGGCCGCGTTCGTCGTAGCAACGGGTGGCGTCGAGCATAAGGATGCAGACGTCGGAATTCTCGATTGCGCGGATGGAACGTACTACAGAGTAGTACTCGAGATCTTCGGTTACTTTGGCTTTCTTGCGAATGCCGGCTGTATCTACGAGGTAGAAGTCATTGCCGAACTTGTTGTAGCGGGTGTAGATGGAGTCGCGGGTTGTTCCGGCAATGTCGGTCACAACGGTACGCTCTTCACCGATGAGGGCATTGAGGAGCGACGATTTTCCGGCATTCGGACGACCGACGATGGCGAAGCGCGGAAGGTCTTCTTCTGCAGAATCGGTCTTGTTCGGATCAAAGCGCGAGATGATCTCGTCGAGGAGATCGCCCGTTCCGAGTCCGTTTACTGCGGAGAGGATGAACGGTTCGCCCAAACCGAGTTTGTAGAATTCGGCTGCTCCGTACTGGTCGTCGTAGGTGTCCACCTTGTTAACCGCGAGAAGAGTAGGCTTCTTTGCCTGACGGAGGAGGTGAGCCACTTCAGCGTCGAATTCGGTAACGCCTTCGTTGACGTCCACAACGAGGAGCACTACGTCGGACTCGCGGATGGCGAGGTCTACCTGACGGTTGATCTCACCTTCGAAGATGTCTTCGGAGTTGACCACCCAACCACCGGTATCGATGACGGAGAACTCTTTGCCGTTCCATTCGGAGCGGCCGTACTGACGGTCGCGGGTAGTGCCCGCTTCGCTGCTTACAATGGCGCGTCTTGTTTTCGTAAGACGGTTGAAAAGGGTCGATTTCCCGACGTTGGGACGACCCACGATGGCTAAAATGTTTGCCATAATCAGAAAGGGAATTTATAGATGAATACTGGGAGCGCGGGAGGGGCGCTCCGGAATTTGTGGCTTACTTGCAGTTTCCGCAACCGCCTTCGCAATTGCCCCCGCATTCGCCTTCGCCTTCGCCACAGTTGCCGCTGCAGTTGCCTCCGCAACCGCCACAGCCGTGGGGCTGGGTAAGGGCTTTGAGCTCGGCTTCCGTCACGTCACGCACTTCGAGGATCTTTCCGATGAAGTGGAGATCTTCGCCTGCGAGAGGGTGATTGAGGTCGATGGTCACTTTGTCTTTGGTGATTTCGATTACCTGTGCCTTGATGATCTGTCCGTCGGCGGTGTTCATCGGGATGATGGCGCCAACCTGTACGCGTTCAGCGTCGAACTCGCCGTCGATGCAGAAAATCTTTTTGTCGAGTTCGAGCACACCGGCTTCGTCGTACTCGCCGTAAGCGTCGTCTTTGGCGATGACGAAATCAAATTCATCGTTGGCATCTTTGCCTTCGAGTGCGGCTTCGAACATGGGAAGCATCATACCGATGCCGTGGCAGTAAACGAGCGGAGCTTCTGCGGTTGCGCGCTCCATGAGCTCTTCTTTGCCCTGTTCTTCGCCTTCAACGTAAAGGTCGTATTGCACCTTTACTACTTTGTTAGTCTGAATCATATTTGTATAATTTTTTTGTTGATTTTCTATGCCTGAAAGTCTACTCTACGTCTACTGTAAGTCTACTCGTGGAACAATCTGTTTTTTGCGTGGAACAATGGTCGGGAGATGACGGATTACCACCAGTTGACCTTGTTGTTGGTGGCGTCGGCAGATGTCTTGTCGTACTTGAGGTCGGACAGCATTCCGGCATTCACACCTATGTGGAAGGTGTAACTCTTGAACGGACCGAAAGGTACGAATGAGCCGCTCATTGTCCAGCAGTGGAGGTTGCGGGTAACGTTGATGGTGGCGTTGGAGAGTTTCTTCGCGTAGAAGTCGTAAGAGAGCGAGGTGGTGGCTTTCCAACCCTTGCCCAGACCGAGCGAAATGCTGGCGGATAGGTTGTGAGTGAAGCGCATCTTGTAGTTCATCTTCTCGTAGTCGAAGATGTTGGACTCTCCGTAGCGGATGTTGTAGTTGAGCGTGAGACTCCAGGGAATGTCCGCGAAATCCCAGTCGCTGACATCATCCACGACTTCCTTGTGGTTTTTCTCGAACTCTTTCTTGGCGAGCATAGCTTCTTCGCGTTGTTCGTCGGTGATGAGTTCACCAGTTTCGGGGTCGACAGCATAGGGGTCGTCCATATCCCAACCGGGGTCGAATACGTCGTCTTTCTTCTTTTTCTCCTTGCCGAACCACTTGCGGAACACTTCGTTGTTGAAGGTGTAGGAGAAGGATGTGGATGTGCCTTTGAAGTGAAGGAACTTGCCCTCCTGCCAGCAGCGACGGTTAGTGCGGACGGGGTTGCCGGAAGCGTTGAGCCCGTAGAGATAGGGGTCCCATGAACCGCTGAGGTTGATGGTATAGTTGAGCGGTTTGGGGAGCTTGATACGGATGCTGGTGTTGAAGTTGCTCCAGTTCATGGAGTCTGCCATGAAGTTGTAGCCTCCGGAGATGCTGAAGTTGTCGATGAGTGAGATGATCTTCGTGGGCTCCTTGCCGGTGGTATCCTTGCGGTTGAAGATCTTCATCTCGAGGTTGTTGCCGAGCGAGAAACTGAGCGAACCGACATTGCCCCGTCCGGGGACAGAACGGCCCTGGAAGCGGGAGTATTCTACGGTTTCATAGACAACGGAGCCGGCCATGGTGGTAACCGGTTTCTCGTATGTTCCGTAATAGTTGTGGTCAATCTTGGCCCGGATAGGATCGCAGTCGGGGGTGTAATTGAGCGACAATGAGGGAGTGAGCACATGTCGGAAACGGTCGACCCGACTGTTGGGGAAGAGCTTTCGGGAGGGTATGAAGAACCCGTATAGCTTGGTGGACGCGGAAAGCGACATGGAAACATCCCAAACCCGGTAGAAACCGTTGGTAGTATCCCTGACGAGCTGGTTCTGCATGTCGTCCCACGACTGGTCTATTCGCTGGAAATACCAACGCTCGTTGTAGTTGATGCTTGGCGATACGTTGATGTATTTGAATAGCGTGAAGGATGCGCTCATCGGGATGGTGTGCTTCACTTCGGTCTGCCAATCGCGGAAGAAATTGGAATGGAAGAGCTCTTTTTCCTTGATGTTGCGTACGGAAATACCGCCGCTGGCGTTGTATCGGAGGGTGATTTTCTCATACCAACGCTCTTTTCCGACGGGGTTTTTGCGCTTGAAGGGGTAGATCTGGCTCATCGAGATGGTGAAGTTGGGCAAGGTGAGCGAGAGGGTGGAGTCTTTTGTGCGCTGGTTGACCGACGCGTTCATCGAGAGCGACCATGGTGAATCGGGGAAACGTTGAGTGAAGTTGATGGTTGACGACTTGGTGTTCTCCGAGTTCTGGGTAGCATTGTAATAGGCGTTGATGTTCGAACGGTTGTAGCCGGACGTGGAGAAGTTGACGGACGCAGAAAAACTGGAATAAGGATTGGCTTTCGTGTCCTGGGAATGGGTCCACTGAAGGGCGAAGTTGGTGTTCTTGGAGTAGTCGGGCATCCCTTTTTCTCCAATAATGTCGTTGCGGTAGCTGGCGCTGATGCTTCCGGAGAACTTGTAGCGCTTGCGATATTTGGTGCGCGCCTGAACGGACCAGGTGCCTCGGGAGTAAATGTCGCCCGTTAACTCGAGGTCAAAGTAGTCATTCAGCGCGAAGTAGTAACCTAGACCACGGAGATACATACCGCGAGTCTGGTCATCGCCGAAGGTAGGCATGATCAGACCGGAGGAGTAGGTGTCGGTGAAGGGGAAGAAAGCGAACGGCAGAGCGAGCGGGAGCGGAACGTCGCCCACTACGAGCCAGACAGGACCGGAGGCTACGTATTCGCCTGTTTTCATCTTGGCCTTGGAGAGGTTGAGATAGAAGTGGGGGTGCTCGTGGTCGTCGCAGGTGGTATATTTGCCATCGGCCAACATCATAGTACCGTCTTCCATAATCTTGGTCTTGTCGGCAATGATGTAGCCCTCGCCCTCTTCGGCTACAACGTGACGGACGAAGGCCTTCTTCGTCTTGATGTTGTAGCTCATTTCGTAGGAGTTATAGCTGTCGTTTTCTCCTTCCTTGAAGACTGGGCGGCCGGTCCATTCGTCGGTTATGCTGTCGTAGACGCCGGCGGCGTAGATGGTGGAGGAGTCGATTTTGACACGGATATAATCGGCAGTCAGGTTGATCTCTTTGTATTTGATGTCGCCTTTGCCGTGGAGGAAGGCTGTACCGTTGCCCCACATGACGAGCGAGTCGGTGGAGGTGTAGTCAATCTGCGCGTCGAGTTGGTCAGAGATAGGCGGCAATTTGAGCGAGTCTTCTTCGGATAGGGCTGTGGAGTCAGTCGGCAGCGTGTCGGCAGATAAGACGACGGGCGGGATTGTGTCGACGGGAGCCGGGGCCGGGGTGGGGGCG
>JAGHUE010000046.1 GCA_018064985.1 Candidatus Colicola faecequi
GATATCATCGAGCACCGCGAGAAATAAGCAGATGCTTGCCGCGGCAAGAAATTGGCAACTCTCATCTACGAACCGTCTACCCGTACGCGCCTCAGTTTCACGGCCGCAATGATGGAGCTGGGCGGCGATGTGCTCGGTTTTTCCGACGCCCGCAGCAGTTCGGTAAGCAAGGGCGAGACCGTAGCGGATACGATCCGCGTAGTGAGCTCGTTTGCCGATATCGTAGCGATGCGCCATTATAAGGAAGGCGGTCCGCGTGTAGCATCCGAATACAGCCGTATACCTATCATCAACGCAGGCGACGGCGGCCACAGCCATCCTACCCAGACGATGACGGACCTTCTGACCATCCGCCGCGAGATAGGCCGCTTCGACCATCTGACCATCGGTCTCTGCGGCGACCTCAAGTACGGCCGCACGGTTCACTCGCTGATCAAGGCCATGAACCGCTACGAAGGCACCCGCTACGTACTGATTTCTCCCGAAGAGCTCCGCCTGCCGGATTATATGAAGCAGGAGCTCCACGACAACTTCATCGAGGTGAAGACCCTCGAGGAGGCGATGCCGATGGTAGACGTGCTCTACATGACCCGCGTACAGCAGGAGCGCTTTGCCGACCAGGCAGAGTATGAGCGCCTGAAAGACTCGTTCATCCTGGATGAAGAGAAGATGTCGCTCGCCAAGAAAGATATGATCGTGCTTCACCCGCTGCCGCGCGTAAACGAGATCACGGTAGGAGTGGACAACGACCCGCGTGCCGCTTATTTCCGCCAGGTAGAGAACGGCAAGTTCGTTCGCAAGGCCATCATCTATACGCTTCTGCAGTGGACGGAAGAGCAGCAGCACAAGCCCGAGACGTTCATCACCGGGCAGCTTTGCCACAACGACCGCTGCATCTCCGTAACGGAGCCGGTAGAGAAGAAAGCGTATGTAGACAAAGAGGGCGTAACCCGCTGCTTCTATTGCGATCATGCTCTTTGATAAGAGGTCAACAAACCATATATTCACGAACAAATAAAAACTCCATTATATGTCAAACATTTCCGAACGTGTACAGATGGAAGGTCTTACCTTCGACGACGTACTCCTCATTCCCGCTTACAGTGAAGTCCTTCCCCGCGAGGTGTGCCTTAAGGGCCAATTCTCCCGCAACATTCCTTTGAATATCCCGGTGGTATCAGCCGCTATGGATACCGTAACCGAATCGACTATGGCTATCGCTGTGGCCCGCGAAGGCGGTATCGGCGTGATCAACAAGAACATGTCGATCCAGGAGCAGGCTGCTCAGGTGCGCCTTGTGAAGCGTGCGGAAAACGGCCGCATTGCCGATCCTATCACCATCACTCCCGACCAGACCGTAGGCGACGCGCTGCAGATGATGGCCGAGAACCGCATCGGCGGTATCCCTGTAGTGAACGGCGAGAACCTGCTCGTAGGTATCATCACGAACCGCGACCTCCGCTTCGAGAACCATATGGAGCGCCCGATCAGCGAGGTGATGACCACTGAGAACCTGATCACCATCCAGTCTACCGATCACGAAGTCGTAATGGAGGCCTTCGAAACGCATAAGGTAGAGAAACTGCCGGTAGTGACTGCCGACGGCAAGCTCCGCGGCCTGGTTACCTATCGCGACATCACCAAGCTCCGCGACTATCCGAACGCCTGCAAAGATGCGATGGGTCGCCTTCGTTGCGCAGCCGGTGTAGGTATCACCAAAGATTTCATGGACCGCGTGGATGCGCTCGTAGCAGAAGGCGTAGATGCCGTAGTGCTCGACTCCGCTCACGGTCATTCCAAGAATATCGTGAACGCTCTTCGCGAGATCAAGGCCAAGTATCCGAGCCTTGACGTAGTAGTAGGCAATATCGCTACTCCGGAAGCAGCCAAGTATCTCGTGGAGAACGGCGCTGACGGCGTGAAGGTAGGTATCGGTCCGGGTTCGATCTGCACCACCCGTATCATCGCAGGTGTAGGTGTACCTCAGCTGACCGCTATCTTCAATGTAGCAGAAGTGCTGAAGGGCACGGGTGTTCCGATGATTGCCGACGGCGGTCTCCGCTATTCGGGCGACGTAGTGAAGGCATTGGCTGCAGGCGGCAATTGCGTAATGTGCGGCTCGATGTTCGCAGGTACGGACGAGGCTCCTGGCGACACCATCATCTACAACGGACGTAAGTTCAAGAGCTACCGCGGTATGGGCTCTATCGACGCAATGAAGGCCGGCTCTGCCGACCGCTATTTCCAGGGCGGCGAGAAGAACGTATCGAAGCTCGTGCCGGAAGGTATCGTAGGCCGTGTGCCGTATAAGGGCACCGTGGCTGAGACCATTTTCCAGCTGCTCGGCGGACTCCGTTCGGGTATGGGCTATGTAGGTGCGCACAACCTCGAAGAACTGCAGCAGGCTAAGTTCGTGAAGATCACGGCTGCCGGCATGAGCGAGAGCCACCCGCACGACATCACCATCACCTCGGAAGCTCCCAACTACAGCACCAAGTAATTTACAGATCGCTACTCAACAACGATTATGCAGAAAATCATCATATTGGACTTCGGAAGCCAGACTACTCAGCTCATCGGTCGCCGTGTGCGCGAGCTGGATACGTTCTGCGAGATTCTTCCATACAACAAATATCCCGAAGACGACTCCGATGTAATCGGTGTGATTCTTTCGGGTTCGCCCCTCAGCGTATATGCCGACGACGCATTCCACGTAGATCTGAGCAAGATCCGCGGCCGTCTGCCTATCCTCGGCATCTGCTACGGAGCGCAGTACATGAGCCATATCTACGGCGGCAAGGTAGAGAGCGCGGGTACGCGTGAGTACGGCCGTCAGAACCTCCAGTTCGTAGATACCGAGTGCCCGCTTTTCTACGGTTTCGACCAGCATTCGCAGGTTTGGATGAGCCACGGCGACAGCATCACCCGCATTCCGGAAGGTGCTCACGTAGTAGCTTCTACCGAGACTGTACAGAATGCAGCTTATTATATCCCGGGAGAGATGCCAATTTTCGGCACACAGTTCCATCCCGAAGTATTCCACTCGCTTCAGGGCACGTTGCTGCTGAAGAACTTCGTAGTAGGCGTTTGCGGCTCGAAGCAGGAGTGGAGCGCCGATGCGTTCGTAGAGAGCACGGTAAAGGAGCTCCGCGAGCAGATCGGCAAGGACCGTGTAATCCTGGGTCTGTCGGGCGGTGTGGATTCGTCGGTAGTGGCTGTATTGCTGAACAAAGCCATCGGCGAGCAGCTCACCTGTATCTTCGTGGACCACGGTATGCTCCGCAAGAACGAGTTTCAGGACGTGATGCGCGACTACGAGTGCCTTGGCCTTCATGTGATCGGCGTAGATGCCAGCGAGAAGTTCCTCGGCGATCTGGCCGGCGTGAAAGAGCCGGAGAAGAAGCGCAAGATTATCGGCCGCGACTTCGTGGAGGTATTCAATGCGGAAGCAAAGAAGATCACGGATGCCAAGTGGCTGGCACAGGGCACTATCTATCCCGACCGCATCGAATCGCTGAATATTACCGGTAAGGTGATCAAGAGCCACCACAACGTAGGCGGTCTGCCGGAAGAGATGCACCTGCAGCTCTGCGAGCCGCTCAAGTGGCTCTTCAAGGATGAGGTTCGCCGCGTAGGTCGTTCGATGGGAATGCCCGAGCATCTGATCACCCGTCATCCGTTCCCGGGCCCGGGTCTGGCCGTACGTATCCTGGGCGATATCACCCGCGAGAAAGTGCGTGTGCTTCAGGATGCCGACGATATTTATATCCGCGGTTTGCGCGAATACAAGGTTCGCCTGAGCGGAGAGGAAGCCCGTGCTGTATTGGCAGCCGGAGTACCGGCCGACATGCAGAACGGCGAGATCGAGGGGAGCCTCTACGATCAGATCTGGCAGGCAGGCGCTATCCTCCTTTCCGAGGTAAGGAGCGTAGGTGTGATGGGCGACGAGCGTACGTATGAGAATCCTGTAGCTCTTCGCGCAGTAACTTCGTCGGACGCAATGACGGCCGACTGGGCACATCTGCCGTATGATTTCATGGCCAAGGTGAGCAACGAGATAATCAACAAGGTAAAGGGCGTGAACCGCGTTTGCTACGATATCTCTTCCAAACCGCCTGCAACTATCGAGTGGGAATAATCCATCGGGAAAAACAACAGGTAAATTAATCAGTTCAGAAATTTTATAGATTCCATATATATGAAAGTTGGAGTAATTATGGGCTCTGCGAGCGATCTTCCTGTAATGCAGGCAGCTATCGATACGCTGGAGCAATTCGGAATAGAAGTTGATAAGCGCGTTATCTCCGCTCATCGTGCAGCACATGCTCTGATGGAGTGGGCAGAAAGCGCTGAGGAGCGTGGATTGAGCGTAATCATTGCCGGTGCGGGTGGCGCAGCTCATCTGGCAGGCGTGATTGCCGGACTGACTCACCTGCCGGTGGTAGGTGTACCCGTTCGCTCGAAGACCCTCGACGGCCTGGACAGCCTGCTGAGCATGGTGCAGATGCCGAGCGGCATTCCGGTAGCTACCGTAGCTATCGACGGCGCCAAGAACGCAGCTCTGCTGGCTGTAAGCATGCTGGCCCTTCAGGACAAGGGTTTGCGCGAGCAGTATATCGAATTCCGTAAGAAACAGACTGAAAAAGTATTAGCAACCCAGATTTGATTATGGCTAATTTCCGCGTTTTCGTAGAGAAGAAAGAGGCATTCCAAGTAGAAGCCGAGAGCTTGCGTCGCGAGCTGAACGAGAATCTGCAGCTCCATATCAGCGAGCTTCGCTATATCAACGTATACGACCTTTTCGGCTTCAGCTCCGAGTTGCTGGAGAAGAGCCGCTACAGCGTGTTCGGCGAGACCGTTACCGATACGGTAAGCGACGAGCTCTCGCTGGAGGGCAAGAAGTATCTGGCAGTGGAGTTTCTGCCGGGCCAGTTCGACCAGCGTGCATCGTCGGCCGTTGACTGCGTTCATCTGATTGACCCCAATGCCGAGATCGAGATCAAGAGCAGCCGCCTTTTGATTTTCAACGAAGATCTTACCGAAGA
>JAGHUE010000154.1 GCA_018064985.1 Candidatus Colicola faecequi
ACGTTGACGGGGATATCGGTGGGGACGTTATAGAAGACACCTGCATCAGCGATAGAGGCAGGCTCTGCGCGCTCCACGGTAATAGACGTCAGACCGGAGCACCCGGAGAAGGCAAAATAGCGAAGAGTTGCTACAGAGGCGGGGAGATGCAGTGCGTTGATGCCGGAGCAGTCCTGGAACGTGGAGTAGCCGATTTCGGTGACGCCTTCGGGGATAGAGAGTTCGCCCGTAAAGCCGTTGCAACCGGAGAACGCAAAGCCGTCGATGGATGTCAGGCCGCTCGGAAGAGAGAGCGTGCCCGTGAAGCCCGTGCAGCCGGCAAACGCCATGCTGCCGATGGCAGTCAGCGCACTCGGTAGAACGAGTTCGCCCGTAAGGCCCGTGCTGCCGCCGAAAGCGGCATCGCCGATGGAGGTAAGCGTGCTCGGGAGCGTGAGAGTGCCCGTGAAGGAGCAACCGTAGAATGCGCCATTGCCGATATGCGTAATGCCCTCTTCGAGCACGAGCGAAGTGAGCTGCCCTCTGTAGGCGCTCCAGGGCGCGGAGTTGACGTTTTCAAAGTCGGTCATCGCGCCCGTGCCGCTGATGATGAGCATGCCGCTGCAGGTGATCGACCAGGTGAGGTTGTCGCCGCAGGCGCCGGAAGCCGTCACCTCATCGCGGATATTCGTAAAGTTCCTCCAATTAGGCGCCGCACGGTAGGCGGCTGCGCTGCCGCAGGGCACGTAGACGGGGATATCGGTGGGTATCTCGCCGAACGTCAAGCTCATGATGGTCGGAGGAGTGGCTCCGAACATATTGATGGAATAGAGATTGCTGCAGCCGAAGAAGGCTTTATTGTCTATGTAGCGGATGCCGGCGGGAATGCTCAAGCTGCCATTCAAGCCGGTGCAACCGTCAAACGCATTTAGATATATAGCGGTTATATTGCTCGGAATGTTCAGATTGCCCGTCAAGCCGGTGCAATTCCTGAAAGTCACATTTTCAATGACAGACAGGCTACTGGGGATAGTGAGGCCCGTAAAGCCGGAGCAATCGGAGAAACCACCCTCGCCGAGAGTGGTAAGTCCTTCGGGGAGCGAGAGGGTGCCCGTCAAGCCGGAGCAACCGGAGAAAGCATATCTTCCGATGGTGGTCAGGCTGCTCGGGAGCGACAGTTCCGTGAAGCCGGTGCAGCCGGAGAAAACGGAGTTTTCGATGGTGGTTGTACCGCTCGGGATGTTCAGCCTGCCCGTGAAGCCGGAGCAATAAGCAAAGGCAGCCTGCGAGAGGGAGGCGTAGGGCGGGAGCGAGAGGGTGCCCGTAAAGCCGGAGCAACGATAGAAAGCAGCTTCGCCGATATGCGTAATGCTGCTCGGAAGATGCAGCTCGCCCGTGAAGCCGGTGCAACCGGAGAAAGCACAGTCTCCGATAGAGGTGAGGCCACGGCGGAAATAGAGGCTTCCCGTAAAGCCGGGGCAGTCGTAGAAAGCGTAATTGCCGATATGGGTGATGCCCTCTTCGATCACGAGCGAGGTCATTAGCTCGCGATACGGCTGCCAGGGAGCAGAAGAAAAGCGATAGTCCGTCATCGCGCCTGTGCCGCTGATGGTGAGGACGCCAGCGCAGCTGAGCTCCCAGGTAAGATTATCACCGCAGGTGCCGCGATCGATGTAATTAAGCGCACGGATATCAGTAAATTGGCTCCAATACTGCGCTGACCGATAGGCTTCGGCGCAGCCGCACGGCACGTAGACGGGAATATTCGCCGAAACGCCACTGAATGAGACGGGATGGAGAGTAGGCGGAATAGTGCTGCGCGCGCGGATGGAAGATATATTTCTGCAATAACCGAAAGCATAGTTACGGATAACGGTGACGCTGCTGGGAATGGTCAAGCAGCCCGTTAAACCACTGCAACGGCCGAATGTGTAATCCCAGATACGTGTGACGCCTTCCGGGATGACCAAATCACCCGTAAAGCCAGAGCAGCCGTAGAAAGCATAACCGCTGATATCGGTGAGGCCGCTCGGAAGATGCAACTCACCCGTAAAGCCGGAGCAGCCGTAAAAAGCATAACTGCCGATATCGGTGAGGCCATCCGGGAATACCAGTTCACCCGTAAAGCCGGAGCAGTTATAGAAAGCATCATTCGCGATAGTGGTGACGCTAGCGGGAATAATCAAGTTGCCCGTAAAGCCGTAGCAGCCGTAAAAAGCATGACTGCCGATATGGGTGATGCCCTCTTCAAGCACAAGCGATGTCACGCGGGAGCGATACTGAAACCAGGGAGCAGCATCTTCTTCTGTGAAATAGTTATCCATCGCACCGGTGCCACTGATGGTGAGGGATTGAGCTTCCGTATCGACTGTCCACGTAAGATTTGCGCCGCAGGAGCCGGTGTAAACAGCGGCAGAAGCGGCTAAAGACGCGCAGAAAAATATGATTATTGAAAAAAGCTTTTTCATCCTATGCTTGATTTCAATTTTTATATTCAGTATAGAAAACAGGCTGTCAGCCATCATACATGACTGCATCTTACTGCAGCCTTATTCTGATCCTGCGGCCGTTGCGGTTGAGTATAACCTGGTTGACATACCGGTTGTTCCACACAAAGGCGTAATACAACTTCAGCCCCAGCTCCACAGGGAGCATCTGCCGGCAGTAGAGCTCCGTGGCATGGCCAACCGTCACCAGCGGTGCAGGATTGGTCGCATCGGTGATGGGTGCCACCGTGATGAGCCGGCCGCCCGGCGCGTCGGAGCTGTAATTATCGTAGACGCTCACGTCGGCAAAGACTTTCAGTCCGAACGCGCTCTGCGCCCCCAACTTCCATTCGTAACCCAGCTCGCAACTGGCTTTCACCGTGAGACCGGAGAAGACGCCGTCAAAGCTTTTCCGCATATCTTCCGGGGCCACCACGCCGGTTATCACCCGATTGGTGACAGTAACGCCCGTGAGGTCGTAGTAAGCCGATATGCTCGGGTTTTTCAGCACCTGCTCCGAGCGGCTCAGGAACGGCATCGAGGCTTTGGCGCCGAGGCTGAGCGTCAGCCCCGAGGCGCGCATGGTGAACATCAAAGGCACCTGCGCGAAGAGCTGCTTCTGACGGTCGGAAAAGCCCGTAGTCACCGTATATTGCATGGTGTTGCCCAGATAGTCGGTATTGGTGAACTGCTCCGTCTGCCGTCCGCTCAGCGCCGCCATGGCGCCGCCGGCTTCGAGCCCCGTACTGAGGCCCAGGGCAACATTGCCTTTGCCCACATCGGCGAGGTAGGTGTAGCCCAGGCTGAACATACCGGCCGGGAACGGGGTTTGAGTCACCCCTTCCTGCTCGGTCTGCGGATTGAGCAGCATCACTCCCCCACCCGCACCCAGCGTAAGCTGATGCTCCTGAGCACACACGGCTCCGAAGCAGAAAAGCAACGAAAGAAGAACGATTTTCTTCATCATATCACAGCGGCATTAACGGACATTAACTATATAACGGACCACCTGGCGACCTTCGGGATCGTCTACCCGCACCAGATAGCAACCGGCTGCCGGATGGGCCTCCAGCTCGATCTGATCTTCGCCCACCGAGCAGAACTGATCCACCAGCTGACCGGTGGAACTGTACACACAGATCCGGCTCTCTACTTCCGGATTCAGCCCGGAAAGCACCATCGTCTCACCTATCCTCACGTTGTTCGGCGCCAAGCGCACATGGGCGGCTGCCGGAGCATGATAGTCGATCACCTGCGAGCGCGCCAACTGCTCGCAATAGCGCCCCTGCGGATCCACCACGTTGGCTACCGCATAATAGAGCCCCGTTCCGCGCAGGCTCTGATCGATGGTAAGATAATAGCCCGAGCAGACAAACTCATCGTCCTGCGGGAAGGCGAGATGCATATCGTCCGGATCGCCCACTGCGCGATACCAGCTCACATCGGCTTCCGACAGGTAGAACCCCTGCTCCTCTATGGCCTTCACGTGGAGCATAATCAACCAATCATAGAGCGCTATCACCGGCCAATTGGCATACTCGACGCAGGCATCCGAGAAGAAGGCTATGTAGGCGGCCGATTCCGTCACCTGCACCGTCCTTACGGAGTCAATCGACCCGTCGGACCACCGCTCGAAGTGGAAGCCCGGACGGGAACCGGCGCTGAAAGTGACCCATTCGCCGCAGCCCACCAGCCGCTCCTCCGCCACCATCGGCAGGGAGAGCAGCATCAGCAGGAATATAGCATACTGCTTTCTCATATTCGCTAAGCATCGGCAGGGAGCGCCCGAGGGCACTCCTTGCCGAAAAAACTGGGGGATTATCAGTGAACGAACGATACGGTACCCATCGTCTCGTCGTCGCTGGTGATGGTAATAGTGAACTGCTTCTGCTTGAAGTATGCAGTGAGGGTGATGTTGGAATCCATGCTGACGTTGCGGCTTGCATTCGTATCGCCGTCCGACCAGCGGTCGAACTCCCAGCAATCGTCGGTAGCAGTAGCCGAGATCGGCGTAACGGTGCCGGCACTGAAGATGCCCGTACCCGTTACCGTACCATGGTCAGGATCGTCGGAAACGACGGTGAGCGAGTAGGTAACGATCTCGCTCGAGAACGTAGCCGTATAGCTGGTTGCGCCGGTTACGGTGGTGACTGCCGGCGACCAACCTGCGAAGGTGTACGTATGCTGTGCGTCCGCTTCCTTGGTCGGGAGCGTAGGAGTTTGAGGCATATCGCCGTATGCGAAGGTGCCGCGGTAGAAGAGGGTGCCGTCCTCGTTGAGGAAGGTGATCTCATACTCATTTACCGTGCTTTCGTACTGCGCCGTATATGTCTGCTCACCCGTCACGGGGCTGATCTCCCGGTCCCAGCCCGAGAACGTATAGGTGTACTGGGCAGTGGCATCTTTGGCAGGAGTAGGACCGGTATACTGCGGAGTGGTGCCGTAGTCTACAGAAGTCTGCTGGAGCACCGTGCCATCGTCGTTCACGAACGTAATCTCATATTTGCGGAGCGTCTGAGTGAAGACCGGGTTGTAGGTCTGGTCGCCGCTGATCGGCCCGATGTTCGGGTTCCATCCGTCGAACGCATAGTCATACTGCGCGTCGCTCGGCTTGGTGGGCGTCGTGCCACCGTATACCGGCGTATCGAGATAGGCGACGCTGTCGGTAAAGACGGCATTGCCTGCATAATCGTTGAAGACTACCCGGAACGTATCTTTAGCAAAAATAGCGGTGAACGACATAGTGCCCGTCACGTTCTCTATCACGCGCGGGTTCTGCTTGTTGCCGTCGTTCCAACGGAGGAAATGATAATGCTCGCGGGGAGTGGCCGAAATGGTGACGCTCTCTCCGCAATTTACCTGCTGCTGTTCTGCCATTGACATCACCGAGCAGCCGATGATGGCAATCAGAAAAATAACGATTCTTTTCATATACTTACTTGATTTTTTGGATTTTGCTCTGCCGGCCCTCGCGGGCATATAGGATTTTGCGTTGCAAAGTTAGGAAAAAACAGGCAATTATTCGGTATCAAATCGTCTCATTTTATTGCCAAATCGTCTCATTTATTGCCAAATCGTACAGAAATGCTATTTTTTCCAGTTTTTGGGACAGACATCGGGCCACTCCTGCACGGAGAGCAATAAAAAAAAGCCTCGGCGTGGAGCCGGGGCTTTCTGTATGACTGGTAGCGTAATCTTAACATCATAACATCATAACATCATAACATCTTAACACCTCTGCGAGAGCGAAGCGCCTTATTCCTGCGGGAAGTCGAGGCCGAGGGCGCGGAGGCGAGAGATGTCGATGGAGAGGTTGCGGCCGGGCCACGAAGTGTCGGGGAAGATGAGTGTGGTGGGCGGCTGCCAAGGAAACCGGAAGCACCGGTGATGAGGATTTTTTTCATAGGATTATATTAACGGCAACGAAAACGTAAACGTCATTTCAGATAAAGATACAGGAGGTAGGCGGCGAGGGCGAGCTGGAGGATGAGGATGGCGGGCACACCGTAGCGGAACTTCTTGTGAAGCGTCTTGTGGTGCCAGACGCGGATGCCCAGCAGCGCACCTACCGAACCGCCGGCCACGGCAAACCAGAGCAGCGTCCGCTCGGGAATGCGCCACCGGCTCCGCTTGGCCTTGAGCTTATCGATGCCGTACACAAAGAACGTAAGCACATTCGCAGCCAGCAGATACAGGAGGAAATATTTCATAAATTAAAGCCCCTTTCCCGCCCTGCAGGCACCCTTTCCCCAACTGGGGCAAGGGAGGCTACTTTAGTGAGAGAGCCGGCGGAAAGGTTATTACTAGATTACTGAAGGACTAGAATGCTAGATTTCTATTGGTCCTCCCTTAGTCTTGAGGATGCACGTCTTTAGCGATCGTTCGACCGTAGGGAGATAAGAAGGCCCAGCGCCTTATTAAGCGGGCCGAGCGATGCCCAGTGGGCAGAGCAGAACTCCTTATAGTGTCAGCTTGCTGACAGGAGAGGAGCTTTTAATCACCCTGCAGGGGTTGCCTACAGCCACACTGCCGGCGGGGATGTCGTGCACCACCACCGAACCGGCTCCGATGGTGCAGTTGTCGCCTATCACGACGCCCGGGAGGATAGTGGTGCTGCCGCCTATCCAGCAGCGGTTGCCTATCACGACGGGGCGCGCCCATTCCTGACGCGTCTGGCGCTCATCGGGGTCGGTGCTGTGGCAGGCTGTATAGATCGACACGTTGGGGCCAACGAAGCAATCGTCGCCGAACGTGACCATCGCCTCATCGAGGATGACCAGGTTGAAATTGGCGAAGAAACGCTTGCCCACGCGGATATGCTTGCCGTAGTCGCAGAAGAAAGGCTGATTGATGAACGTATCTTCGTCGGCCTGCCCGAGCAGCCTGCGGAGGAAGGCATTGCGCTCAGCGAAAAGCGTAGGACGGATCTGATTGTACTCCCAGCAGAGGTCTTTGCAGGCGTTGAGGTCGGCCAGGAGCGCGGGATCGCAGGCATCGTACACCTCGCCGGCGAGCATCTTGTCGTATTCGGTCATTTCGGGGGGATTGGAGGGTTATCGGAGCTGCTTCTTGAGCGCACGGCGGAGCACGGGTTCGAGCTTGTCGGCATAAGCGCGGAAGCCGTAGTCGGTAAGGTGATTGCCGTCTACAGTGCCTTCCTCATCGAGGGCGGTGAGGCCGTCGGAGGTGACGAAAAAGATGCGCTTCTCGCCCTCGCGGACGAGGCGGTCGTAGATAGCGCGCCAAGAGGCATTGATGCGGAGATGGGAGTTGTGGGTCTCGGTGTCGTAGTTCGACGACGGCACGGGGGCGATCTCCACCATGATGATGGCGGCATCGGGGTTGAGCGTGCGGAACGTGCGCACCCACTCGTAGCCGATCGAATCGACCATCGTGCGGGGGCAGTTGGGCAGCGGGTCGAGCACGTAGGCCAGCACATCTTTCTCCCGGCCGAGCGCGCGGGCTACGGGCATCCACATGCGGCCATAACCGGAGATGGCCATGTTGCAGCACTCCACGTCGAGGTCGCGCTGGATCATGCTCGTAGCCACCATGCCGGTGCGGCTGGCGCAACCGCCCTGGAGGATGGAGGTGCCGTAGAAGACGATCTTCTTGCGCGAGCGCGGACTATCCACCTGCGGCTTTTGGATAACGGCCGAAGAATCGACACCTATCTGCATCCAGTTGATGCCGTCGTAGAGCGGCAGATAGAGCATGAACTCGTGGGTGCGGCCGTCGAGATGGCGAACGAGCACACGATCCTGGACGGAGTCGCGCGAGATGGGGCGACAGGTATTGACGTAGTGCCAACGGCCGTCGTCGGCCAGGATATAGAGGTCGGCACCCTTCGTACCCGTATCGGCCATATGCATCATATGGAAATTGTCGCGCAGGTTGTAGCGCACGCCGATAGCCGACGAGTTGGTGGAGAAACGGACAGCCAAGCCGGCGGAGTTGGTGCCGGTATGCCAGAACGAATCGGGCACGGAATCCTGCAGCTCGGCCGCATAGCGGGTGTAGGGCGTAAGGGTATGGCCCTGAAAGCACTGATTGATGATGCGGTACTGGAGCGCATCTTCATAGCGGAGCTCCTCAGCGGAAACGGCGAAGACCGCGCAGAAGAGCAGCAGGAGGGAAAGAAGACAAGATTTTTTCATGCAGAAAATGATGGGGCAAGCCGGGCTTGCCGGATGAGCGCAGGGCGCTTTTATTTGACGTTGCGGGCCAAGCGGACGCAGCGACCGGTGTGGCGGCCGTAGAGCTCCGTAGAGAGGCTCACATAAGAATCGTAGACACCGAGGAAATAGGAGCTGGCCTGGTTGTGGCAGGTGGAGGTCCAATAGCCGCCCATCTGTCCGACATCGGCCGTACGGAAATGGTAGCGGGCGCCGGCCATCGGGAGGAAGACGCAACCCTCGGCCTCAAGCGCATGCCACTCGTCGGCCGAGAAGATATCGGCAGCGGGGAGCAGACCGCCATCGGGCACCAGCAGCAGACCGCGCACATCGGCCACCTGCACGAGCTTCTGCAGCTCAGCCGCACGATCGCGACCGGCGAGCAGATAGCGCCACTCCTCGCGGGAGAGCGTGCGCCACGTGCGGGGCGCATCATCCCCTATCGGGCGATAGAAACCCCAGTCGTAGGCCTCGGCAGTAGCCCGGAAATCGCGGTCGGGCATGTTCTGCGACGGACCGTAGCCGAACTGATTGAGTTCATAGTCGAGCTCGGCACCGAGTTCGCATATCCACGACCACGGCTCGAAATGGATGGCGAGGCGGTCGGCAGCCGTGTTGTCGTAGCCGGACGTGGCCCAACCGAAAAGGTCGATCCACAGGCTGTTGCGCGGTCCGATGGAATCGTTCTGATAGCCCAGCACGGTGAACTGCTCGGGGGCAAAGCGGAACGAATCGGACGAGGCACGGTACTGCAGGTTGCCCGGCGCGAACACCACCCGGCAGGAAGGGCTCACGGAAAAGGATTGGGCTGCAGCCACCAGGGCTACAGCCAGCAATCCGAGTATGAGAGAAAGCTTGCGCATGAAAGTCGAAAGTCAAAAGTCGAAAGTCAAAAGTCAAAAGTCGAAAGCACTTATTTCTTCGAAGATTTTTTCTTGGAAGCGGGCTTCTGAGCGGCAGCGGCTTTCGCCTCGGCAGCAGCCTTCTGCGAAGCCTCTACCTGCCGGATATACTGATCCATAAACACCTGGTAGAGCACTTTCTCGAGTTTGTCGGCATAAGCGCGGAAACCGAAGTCGGTAAGGTGGATGCCGTCTACCGTACCCTCGTCGTCGGGGCCGTTGAGACCGTCGCAGGTGACGTAGTAGAGGTTGTCGGGGTTCTCAGCCTTGAGCTTGTCGTAGTTCTTGCGGAACGCCTCGTTCTTGAGCGGGAGGTAGTTGCGGAAGAACGAATCGAACTTGGCATACGGATACATCGGGCCTTCCACCATGATGATAGGAACCTCCGGACGGGCATCGCGAAGGATGCGGATGAAGCCGTAGGTAAGGGTGTCGCACTGCATCTGGGTGCAGTTGGGCACAGGGTCGATCACGAAAGCGATAGCATCTTCTATCTGCGCCATCTGGCGGGCCATCGGATAGACGAGCTTGCCCTCGCCGCTGACGCCGAGGTTGACGCACTCCACGTTCATGTCGCGCTGGATCATGTTGGTAGCCACCATGCCGGTACGGCTGGCGCAACCGCCCTGGAGAATGGAGGTGCCGTAGAAAATGACCTTCTTGTGGGCGCGCGGGTTGTCGATAGCCGGAGCTTCGATGGTAGCAGCCGAGTCGACACCGATCTCAAACCAGCGGATGCCGTCGTAGAGCGGGAGGTAGAACATAAACTCGTGCATGCGGCCGTCAAGGTTCTCCACATAGATCTTGTGCTGGAGGGTGTCGTCGACCGGACGTGCGGTATTGACGTACTGCCACTTACCGTTGTCGTCGAGGATATAGAGGTCGGTGCCCTTGATGCCGGTATCGGCCATGTGCTTCATGTGGAAATTGCCGGTAAGGCGATAGTGCGCACCGATGCGTACGGAGTTGGTGCGGAAGCGGATGCCGTAGCCGCTGGAGTTGGAGCCGCGTTCCCAGAGGTTGTCGGTAATGGAATCCTTGATAGCGGTAGGGATACGGCTCCAAGGAGTGGCGGTCTGACCGGGGAAAGCGGTGTTGATCAGTCGGAACTGGCGGGCATCCACATAGCGGAGCTCTTCCTTGTCAGCCGCATTGGCTGCCAGGAGGCTTACGCCCGCAAAAAGCATGAGAAAAAAGAAACGTTTCATAATGATTTTATTTATTCCGGACCTCCGGAGGTGCCGGATTTCCGGATATTCTTGATGATTTGTATTCCTAGAATTTCAGGCAGAGAGAAGCGCGGGGCTTGAAGAGTCCGCCGCCGTCGTCAACGTAGCGGCGGGAGACCTCGCACTCGAGCATAATACCCATGGCCATATA
>JAGHUE010000091.1 GCA_018064985.1 Candidatus Colicola faecequi
CCACTGCTGCATCTGCTGACGGACGGACAGCCGGTGAGAATGATGGTGAGACAGGACGGCAAGGTGGAACGGCTGGAGATGGACAGTCGGGAGAACATTCCTTTCAAGGATACAGGCGCACCATGCATGGAGGGTCTGCACCTGGACTGGTATCTGGACACGGCTGACTCGGCCAATCCGATGCAACGGCTCTGGGCCAACGGACGCTGGAACAAACTGATGATGGCGCACGGCTGCTATTGGGCAAAATGCACGTTCTGCGACACGAAACTGGACTATATCGGCAGATATGAGGCAGCTCCCGCGGCAGAGATTGCCGACAGGATGGACAGCCTGTTCGAGCAGACGGGCGAAAGCGGTTTTCATTTCACGGATGAGGCTATGCCTCCGGTAGTAGTGAGAGGGCTTTCGGAAGAACTGCTGGAAAGGAAACGGACGTTCTCGTGGTGGGGCAACATACGGTTTGAGAAATTCTATTCTCCGGAGGTTTGCTACCTGATGCGGCAGGCAGGTTGCATAGCCGTGAGCGGAGGTATAGAAGTAGCTTCCGAACGGGTATTGAAACTGATCAACAAGGGCGTGAGCGTAGCCTCGGTAAGGGGAACACTCCGGCATTTCAGAGACAACCATATCATGGTACACGCATACCTGATGTACGGTTTCCCGACAGAGACGGAAGAGGAACTCTTCGAGAGCCTGAACACGGTAAGAGGGCTGATGGAAGAAGGGCTGATACAGTCGGCTTTCTGGCACAGATACGCGATGACGTGTCATTCGCCAAGCGGCAATCATCCGGAGGAATTCGGGTGCAGGTGGCTGAGCAAAGAGCCGGCACCTTTCGCCAACAACGAGATAGGATTCGAGTGTAAAGGAGCGCCCGACTGGAGCAAATACGGAAGGGGACTGAATTTAGCTACGCAAAATTACATGCGTGGCACGGGTTTTGATGTACCAGTAAAGAAATGGTTCAAATAAAAAAAGCGATATTATACATTGCGATGCTGGGATTGCTGCCGGTTTGCGCAGCAGCCAGACCCCAGACCCGGCAGGTGGTGAAGGATACGATAGTGAACGCCTCCACGGAGCACCTGTGCGAGCTGTCGGACCGGTTTGCGATGGAGTTTCAGACTGACCCCGATCTGCTCTTCGACTGGGCATTTTTAGGGACAGGCGACCAAGGCAACGGAGGCAAGGGGAAAGATGCGATTATCCTGCGCTACAAGGACCGGAAATACGATGCAAAAAAGAAGATAGGCGACGTTGCGATAGACATCTACGTGCTCGGTGCCAAGATGTTCAGAGACAATCATTTAGTAACGAAATACGAAGCCGGATCGGGGAAACGGATGCCCGTAAAAAACCGCATTTACGCCACATATACCGGCAGCTTGCTGGAAGAGGGCGAGATGGTGTTCCGGTTTGATTCAATAAGCCCGACGAAGACAGCCGTACATTATGAATTCAACATCACTTTCGGAAAGTTCTTTTCCGCTTTCATATCGGACAAAACCTGGAAGCAGGTGGCTGTATGGCGGATAGAACGCATTTTCGAGAATTTCAGCGAATATGCAGAAACAGGTAAGGTGACAGAACGGGAAGAGGACAAAGAAAGTCCGAAACCGACAGAATAGAGGGCTGCGGCTCTCTATTTTTTTGCCACAGAACAGGACATTTGAGAAAGAAATAACAAATAAATTTGTTTATTTCAAAAAAAAATACTATCTTTGCAGGTCAATCAATAAATTGCATGGACTATACGTATATCAATCATATCAACTCTCCCAAGGACTTGAAGGCACTTCGCGTAGATGAACTGCCTGCTGTTTGCGAGGAATTGCGCGACTTCATCATCCAGAGCCTGAGCAAGAACCCGGGGCATCTGGCATCGTCGTTGGGTGCAATCGAGCTGACCGTAGCGCTTCACTACGTGCTGGACACGCCGGATGATCATCTGGTGTGGGACGTAGGTCATCAGGCATACGCACATAAAATCCTGACAGGGCGAAGAGACCGCTTTGAGACCAACCGAAAGTTCAAGGGACTGGCCCCCTTCCCCAACCCGCAGGAAAGCGAATATGACGCTTTCATAGCCGGACACGCGAGCAACTCCATTTCGGCAGCGCTGGGTATGGCCGTAGCCGACAAGGAACACCGGACCGTAGCCGTAATAGGCGATGGAGCAATGACCGGCGGCCTTGCATATGAAGGGTTGAACAACGCTTCGATGGTAGGCAGCAATCTGCTTATCGTATTGAACGACAACAACATGGCCATCGATCCTATCCGCGGCGGTATGACTCAATACCTGGTGGACATAACGACGAGCCGCGTATATAACAGTTGGCGCTACAAAGCGTACAACCTGCTCAAGAAAATGGGCATCATGAACGATCGGCGAAAGAACAAAGTTCAGCGCTTCAACAACAACATGAAGGCCATCCTGAGCAAACAACAGCACAATATTTTCTCGGGCTTGAACCTGCGGTATTTCGGTCCGGCCGACGGCCACGACGTGAAGACACTCGTGAGGATTCTGCAGGAAATCAAAGATTACCGAGGTCCGAAAGTGCTGCATGTAATCACGCAAAAAGGCAAAGGTTATGCACCGGCAGAAGCGCAGCAGACCGTATGGCACGCTCCGGGTAAATTCGATCCGGAGACGGGCGAGCGCATTGTAACGAAGCACGGGAAGCTGTGGCAGGAAGTGTTCGGCGAGACACTACTGGCTATTGCCGAGCAGGACAAGGACGTGGTAGGAATCACACCGGCCATGCCGACCGGTTGCTCGATGAACATCATGCAGAAAGAGATGCCGGACAGAGTGTTCGACGTAGGCATTGCCGAAGGACATGCAGTAACGTTCTCTGCCGGACTAGCCAAAGCGGGGAAGAAACCTGTTTGCAATATCTATTCGAGTTTCCTCCAGCGTTCGTTCGACAACATCGTACATGACGTTGCTCTCCAGAAACTGCACGTAGTGCTGGCTATCGACCGCGCGGGCATTGTGGGGCAAGACGGCGCGACACATCACGGATTGCTGGATCTGCCGATGCTGCGCCCCGTTCCGAACATGGTGATCGGTGCTCCGATGACCGCCCGTGATTTGGAGCTGATGCTTTATACGGCCGTAGAAAAACTGGACGGTCCCGCAGCTATCCGCTATCCGCGTGGCGGAGCAGCTTGCGACGACCCCTGGAATGCAGATCCGACGAAATGGGAAGCTATGACACCCGGCACAGGCAAGAAACTGCAGGACGGCAAGAAAGCCGCCATCCTTTCGCTCGGCGCTATCGGCAACACGTGCAGAGAAGCCGCAGAAGGAATGGACATTGCCCATTACGACATGCGTTGGCTCAAGCCCATTGACACCCAAATTCTGGACGAGGTCGGAAAAGAATACGACATCGTGTTCACAGCAGAAGACGGCATGACCGAAGGCGGATTGGGCAGCACGGTAGCCGAATACTTCTCGGAGAAAGGCTACAAGACGCAAGTGATCCGCATCGGCGTAAATGACCGCTTTGTGGAACACGGTTCACCCGCCGAACTGTACGACATGCTGGGCATGGATGCAGCAGGCATACGGAAAACGATAAACAAATTCGTGGACTGATTCGCGAATTACACATACAAACAGAACGATTATGCGCATCATCATCGCAGGAGCGGGTGCAGTAGGCACACACTTGGCCAAGCTGCTCAGCCGCGAAAACATGGAAATAAGCCTGATGGACGAACAGCAGGAGAAACTCGGCTTGCTCGACGCCAACTATGACCTGCTTACCAAAGTAGGCAGCCCCACCTCGCTCCATGACCTGAAAGATATCGGAGTAGAACATGCAGACCTTTTCATAGCCGTCACCCCCGATGAGAGCAAGAACATCACGGCATGTCTCCTTGCAAACAGCCTCGGCGCCAAGAGAACGCTTGCCCGCGTAGACAACTACGAATATCTGCTTCCGTCCAACAAGAAGTTTTTCGAAAATCTCGGTTTGAACCACCTCATCTATCCGGAGGTGCTGGCCGCAAAAGAGATTAACGACTCGCTGAAAACCAACTGGATGCGATACAACATGAAGCTCTCTGGCGGCGGTCTGGAGCTTTGTGCGGTAAAAGTTCGCGAAGGTGCGGACATGCTCAACAAACGCTTCTCGAGCGGCTATTTCAACCACGGCAAGTACCGCGTAGTAGCCATCAAGCGTGAGAACACGACCATCATTCCGAAAGGCAACGATCAGATAGAAGCGGGCGACCTTGTGTTCATCGTGTGCAAGAAAGAGAACCGAAACATGATTCTTGAGCACGCGAACAAGAACAAACATGCCATCAAGAACGTGATCATCTACGGCGGCAGCCGAGTAGCATTGAAGACTGTGATGGAAATGCCTGCCGACCTGAACGTGAAGCTCATAGAGCCGGACAGAGAAAGATGCAACGAGTTGGCACAGAAAGTGACCAACGCAATGATTATCTGCGGCAATGGCAATGACATGGAATTCCTCCGCGAGGAAGGCATCGAAGATGCTGATGCATTCGTAGCCCTCACAGACAATACAGAAACCAATATCTTCGCCTGCCTGGCAGCCAAGCGATTCGGCGTCCGGAAGACCATTGCCGAAGTAGAAAACCTCGATTACATACCGATGGCAGAAGGCCTGGATATCGGTACCGTATTGAACAAGAAGACCATTACGGCAAGCTATATCTACCAAATGCTGCTTGACAAATCGGAGGTTAGGAATGTGCACAACCTGACGGCAGCGGATGCTCAGATCGTAGAGTTCGTAGCAGCCGAGGGCAGCAAAGTAACCAAACATAAAGTGAAAGACCTCAGTCTGCCGGACGAAACGAATATCGGAGCTCTTGTACGTGCCGGAGTGGGCGTACTGGTGAATGGCGACACGCAGATCGTAAAAGACGACATCGTAGTAGTGTTCTGCAAGAGTGATATTATCCGCAAACTCGAAAATTACTTCAAATGACCCATACATTCAACTGGAAAATAGTATTCAAGACATTGGGGGCTCTTCTTCTGATAGAAGCGCTCTTCATGAGCATACCGACCCTGGTGTCGTATATCTACCACGAATGGGATACGGGCGCATTCATTGTCTCGACGTTCATTACGCTCGGAGCCGGTTTGCTGGGTCTGTTTACCGGCAGGAAAGCACCGAAAAAAGTAGGGCAGCGTGAGGGCTATATGATTGTGGGCCTGATATGGATTGTGTTTGCAGCATTCGGAATGCTGCCTTTTTATCTATCCGGGGCATGCGCAACAATAACAGACAGCTATTTTGAATCGATGTCCGGCTTCTCTACCTTCGGCGGTACCGTTTTCGCAGACGTAGAGAGCCTGAGCCATGGAATTCTTTTCTGGCGAAGCTTGAGTCAGTGGATAGGCGGCATGGGTATCATTGTGCTAAGCATAGCCGTACTACCGATGTTCGGTCTCGGTGGCATGCAGCTCTATTCCGCAGAAGTGACGGGCGTAAGTTATGAGAAACTCGGTCCACGGATCTCAGGAACAGCCAAAGGAATGTGGATAATGTATATCAGCCTCACGTTGGCAGAATTCGGGCTGCTGTGGTTGTGCGGAATGGAAGGATTCGACTCCATTTGTCATTCCATGTCGACTATTGCAACGGGCGGATTCTCGACGAAGAACCTGAGTATCATGGAATACAGCGCCAGCATTCAATGGATCATTGCGATTTTTATGCTGCTTTCAGGCATAAACTTCACATTGCTGATTTTTGTTTTCAAAGGCAAACCCAAGCGAATGTGGAAAGACGAGGAAACACGCTGGTATGTGATTTCAATTCTGATATTCACGCTCGTTCTGGCAGCCGGGCTCTTCCATCACTATGGATTTATCGAGCCAGATGACGGTTATTGGACCGAGCACAACCTGCTCACACATGGAGAAAAAGCACTCAGAAAAGCCTTCTTCATGGTAACGAGCGCAGTAACCAGCACCGGATTCGCAGCATCGGACTACATGACGTGGCCCCGATTGTTCTGGGCATTTGTGTTTTTTCTGATGTTGTTGGGCGGTTGCGCAGGAAGTACTGCAGGCGGCATCAAGCAAGTGAGAGTACTTCTCATGGTAAAAAACGGCTTGGCAGAATGCCAACGCCGAATCCACCCGAATGCAGTAATCCCCGCCAAGCTCAACGGAAAACCCGTGGCCACTCAAACCATCAACAATGTGATGGCCTTCGTGTTTTTCTACCTGCTAATCATAGCACTGACGACACTGGTATTCTGTACGACAGGCATCCCGTTTGACGAGGCAATCGGTACGGCTTTCAGCTCGTTGGGCAACGTAGGTGTAAGCATCGGCCATTTCGGTCCGACGGGATCATATGCCAATTTCCCTGTTGTTGCCAAATGGACATCATCCCTCGTGATGCTCATCGGCCGACTGGAAATTTTCACAGTAATACTGCTCTTCAGCCCCACCCTTTGGCGAAAATAGTGCGTAAACAATAGCACAAAACGAGTTCTCTTATCATTAATAGCAGAGGGTTGCCGACAGTTGGCAATTTTTACACAAAATACGTCAGAAAGTAGCGCTTATTTATAATAAATTGCTATAATTTTGCACCGTGAAAATTCACATACCATAGATTTAAGGCAAAATCATAATACAAAATAACACAAATCCCTTTATGGACAAGATTACACTATTCAAGAAAGCCATGATGACACTCGTGCTGAGCATAGCATGTCTGGTAGCGTATGCCCAGCAGACGGTAAGCGGCACCGTGATTGACGAGGCCGGCGAGCCGCTGATTGGCGTAAGCATCCAAGTGAAGGGAACGACGAACGGTACGATTACCGACTTCGACGGCAACTTCACTCTTACAAACTTAAACTCGAGCGATGTATTGGTATTCTCGTACATCGGTTACGGGAACAAAGAAATGACCGTTGGCAAACAGACCATCGTAAAAGTAACCTTGAGCGAGGACACAAAGAAACTCGATGAAGTAGTGGTTGTAGGTTACGGTCAGATGAAAAAGAACGACTTGACCGGTTCGGTCAGCTCGGTAGGCAACGATGCACTTGTCGCAAAAGGTACGACCGGCGTAGTAGAAGCATTGCAAGGCTCCATTGCCGGTGGGAACATCACCCAATCGACCGGTCGTGTAGGCGGCGGCTTCGACATTGAGATCCGCGGTAAGTCGTCGACCAACTCGGACACCAAGCCGATCTACGTAGTAGACGGAATCATCTGCGATGATATCGATTGGCTCAACCCGTCGGACATCGAGCGCATCGACGTATTGAAAGACGCATCCTCGACCGCCATCTACGGTAGCCGCGCTACTGCAGGTGTAGTACAGGTGACGACCAAGTCGGGTTCTTCGCAAGGCAAAAAAGAAAAAGCTCCGCGCATCAGCTACGATATGTACGTAGGCTTCGTAAATGCAGCCCGCATGGACGGCATCTTTATGGACGGTCAGGAGTTCTACAACTACCGATTCCTGAAATTCCTCGGCTATGCAGGCGGTTCTTCGATTCCCAGCAGCGGTCAGCCCATTTACACAATGGCCGGCTATGAGCAGATGGCTCTTTACAACGACGGCAAAACGGAATCTACCGCACAGTATGCGGATCAGTACCGAATGAAAGAAATCCTGAAGGAAGGAAAGACTGTCAATTGGCGTGATCTGGTAATGCGTCAGGGCTTCCAGCAGAACCATTACGTAGCAGTAAACGGCTCGTCGGAGCACGTGGCTTATCACATGGGCGTAGGTTACAACCAGGATAAAGGTATCTACATCGGTGATGAGCAGAAGCGCATCAACATCAAGGGCTCGATGGACATAAACATCAACAAGTACGTGCAAGCCGGCCTTAATATCAACGCCAGCTGGCTCGGCAATACATATGCCAACGATGATGCCGTAAAGATTGCATACCGAATGAATCCGTTCATGCAGCCTTTTGATGAAGAGGGCAATATCATCGAGAAACCGGGTGCATTCGAAGCTGTAGGCTCTATCAGCAAGAACCAGTTCTCCGACCAGGTAACTCCTCTTCTTTACATGGAGAACCGCACCCGCGAGAAGGACTCCTGGCGCGCAATGGGCAACCTCTATCTGCAGATAACGCCGGTAAAGGGCCTTCAGATCAAATCGCTTTTCGCGCCGAACTACTCCAACAGCACAATCGGACAGTTTGACGACACGAAAGTGACGGACTACAAGACCAACGAAGCTCAGCTGACGAAGCGTCAGTGGTTCCAATACGCATGGGATAACACCATCAGCTATGCCGAGACCTTCAAGGAAAAGCACAGCATCAACCTGATGGCACTTTACTCCATCAACGGCATGCAATATAATTACGACTACTTCAAATATACCGGTGTAATGGACGGAACACTCTGGTACAACCTCTCCACCGGTACGTATGACGCAGCCAACAGCAGCACCGATTATCAGATGAACAGAATGATGTCGGCCGCTATGCGCGCAAATTACTCATATGCAGGACGTTATATGGTAACAGCTACCGTACGTGCAGACGGTTCTTCGAAGTTTGCCAAGGGCCATCGTTGGGGTGTTTTCCCATCTGTAGCATTGGCTTGGCGTATGTCGGAAGAGCAATGGATGCAGGAAGTGCAGTGGATCACGAATATCAAGTGGCGTCTTTCATACGGTATGACCGGTAACAACTCCGGCATCGGAAACTACGCTACTATTCAGTCAATTGCCGGCCCGATTTACTATCCGTTTGGCGGTTCGTACAACACGGGTTACTATCCGAACGCTATCATTGATCCGGAACTGACGTGGGAGAAATCGGCAGAATGGAACGCCGGTGTGGACTTCGGCTTCCTCCGCGACCGCATCACCGGTACCGTTGATTTCTACAATAAAGTATCGAGCAACCTGCTCTATTCTGTAGAGCTTCCGCTCGAAGCAGGCGGTCAGAAAGTGGTTACGAACGTAGGCTCCGTTTTGAACCGCGGTATTGAAATCGGCCTGAAGACAATCAACGTTGAGAAGAACGGATGGCATTGGGAAACCAGTTTCACCCTCGCTCATAACCACAATGAAATTCTGGAAATCAACGGTTCGGGCACAGACCTCCCGAATGACGGTCTGTTCATCGGCCACTCCATCAACAACGTATACGAGTATCAGTGGGACGGCATCGTGAGCGACAAAAACATGGTTGTCCCCGACAATGAGATTGCCAAATCAAAAGGCTTCACTCCAGGCGAGGAAGTGAAGGAAGCTGATTACTACTATGCTTGCTACGGATGGACAGAAGGTCAGCCAATCATCCGAGATGTAGACGGTGACGGCAAGTTCTCAGCGGCCGACAAGCGCATCTATTCCAGCGATCCGAAGATTACCGGAAGTTTGACCTCCGTTCTCTCCTGGAAAGGCATCGAACTGAGCTTCTCTCTCTACGGTAAAGTAGGTCAGATTCTTTCGTCGGCATTCTACAGCGAGTATCTCAACTACTCCGATCGCGGCCGCATGCGCATGAATATGGACTACTATATTCCTGCAGGCACGCTAATCGACTGCGACGGTATTGCAGACAACGGTACGTACATCAACCCGGTATTCCAAAACTCCACTCACTACGGAGCTTATCCGCTTCCGAACAATGCAGGCGCCAACTCCGGTATCGGTAACGCTTATTGGCTTGACGGATGCAACAGACTGACAGATGCAAGCTTCCTGAAGATCAAGTATATCACGCTTGGCTATTCTCTCCCGAAGAAATATCTGGAGAAAGCACATCTGCAGAAACTACGCCTGTACTGCACGGTTACCAACCCGGCCGTTTGGACCAAATACCGCGGTTTCGACCCCGAATGGGCAAATGCTTCGCTTCACAACGATGCACCGAGCACCATTACCACACAGATTGGCCTGAATGTAAAGTTCTAACATGTAAAAAAACTTAGATTATGAATAAAATCAAGTATATTTTGAGCCTCGCTCTGGTAAGCACACTGGTGCTGACAGGTTGCTCCGACTTTCTTGATCCGGACAACAAGAAAGCAGCCAATCAGACAGCAGAAGAACTGCTGAGCAATGATCCCGCCTCCCTCCGCGTGTATGCATACTCCCTGCTCAAGCCGGTAGTTTCACGCGTGGATGTATACGAAGAAGGTGTGGACCTTTACATGTCGAGCAACAAAAAAAGCGGCACCCAGTTTGACCAATATACCATCACTCCGGAAAACGATGATGTAAAGAAGTTCTACGCAGATCTTTATTCTTGCATCAACATGGCCAACGCCTGCATTTTCTACGACAAGGACGAACAGTTTGCAGCAGAGATGAAATTCCTCCGCAGCTACTGCTATTTCATCCTGTCGCAGCAGTTCGGTTCGGTTCCTTATATCACAGAATACATCAACAATGCCGGCCGCAGCTACCCGCGTACTCCGCTTGCAGACATCTACAGCCAGCTTATCAGCGAACTGGAAACCATTGCCGGCGATGCAAATCTGGCTGTATCCGACACCAAAGGTGCAGCTTCTCAAAGAGCAGCCAACGCTTTGCTTGCAAAGGTCTGCCTGGCAGCAGGTTGGGACCTTGATGTACAACTGGGTAACGCATTGGAAGGCACCTACACCATCAATGACACGAAGTATTTCACCAAAGCATTGGATGCAGCCAAGAAAGCCATCAACGACCAGCCTCTCACGCTCAGCTTCGAAGACAAATGGAGCCCGAAAAACGAAGGCAATGAAGAAGTGATTTTCGCAGTACAATATGAGCGCGCCGGTTTCCCCGGCGATTTGAAGAAAGGCGGTCACGGCTTGCAGAACACTTTCGGAAGCTACTATGGCGACTGTGCAGGTACGGGCGAAAAATACGTAAACGGTTTGCATGCCAGCAACCCCAAATCATCGTATCTCTGGGCCGCTGACGACAGCCGCTACGACGGCACCTTCATGACCACCATGTACAACTCCACCCAAGCAGGTTGGGGTACGGAAGGCTACTACGCATATTACAACGTACCGGCAGCCGATCAGGCATCGCTCCCCGTAGCAATGCGCGTATATCCGGGTACGGCAAACAGCGCTGTAGCAGCCAACTACATGACTGATCATGCAGATCAGCTGGCCAAGGGAGAATGCGTCAACGATCCGCAAGTGATGGTAATGAGCTACCCGAACATCTGGGTAAACGGCGGTTCGCAGGAATACATGTCGTTCGTAAACACCAACCCGGGTATGTTTGCTGCTCCGGTAGTAAAGAAATTCGATGACCCCGAGTCGCAGAATATCGCTACAAACATGACCAATTGCTATCGCGACATCGTAGTGCTCCACTTGTCGGATCTCTACCTGGTAGCAGCCGAAGCAGCCATGATGGCCGGTCAGAATTCTGCAGCCGAGACCTATATCAATAACGTGCGCACACGTGCTTACGGCGCTGCCAACGATATTCACTTCGGTTCTTACCAGCCGGCTTATGCTTCGCTTGCTCCATACGCAGCATTCAAAGTGGCGGATATCGACCTTCTGCTTGACGAACGCGCACGCGAACTCTATGCTGAGGGCCATCGCTGGATGGACCTTCGTCGCACCAAGCAGCTTATCCGCTATGCCAACATCTTCAATCATGAGATTGCAGGTGCTGCAGCCAACCGCGTGAAGTGGTATCGCCCGATTCCGCAAGCCGAAATCAATGCCAACGAAGCTATTACGGATGCAGACCAGAACGAAGGTTATTAATCACTCAAGAATCATCAGTATGAAAAAAACTATCTATATGCTTTTCGCTGCAGCAGCCTGCCTGATGGCTGCTTGCAGCAACAACAAAGATGAAGTGCGTATTTACGAGCATTCTGCTGCGCAGGATATCGTAGGCAAATATGTAGGCACCTGGCATTGCACATCGACAACGGGTACGGACACCCTCTACAATGGCGAAGTGGAGTTCGCTGTGTGGAAAGACTCCATCGAAAACGTATGCTTCATTTATCCCCGTTGCAAAGAATCGAACCCCGAATTCGATTTGCGCGGTCTTGCCAACGTTGCCCACGCCGGTGATGATATCATCTTCAACAATGACAAAGGTGCAGGAAACGGCATCGGCACAGCGTTCTTCGGCCGAGTAAACGCCAAGAAAGAAGCCATTATGACCATGACTCTGCAAGGTCGTGAAGGACGCAAGACCGTAATGATGACATACAAATTCTCAGGAACCATACAATAAATCCCAATAACCAATTTTTACTAATCAAAATTTATTTTCATGAAAAAGATTTTCTCTTTTGTTGCAGCCGTAGCTGCAAGCATGAGCATGATGGCAGCTGTTGACTTCCAGTATCTGCCTACCGCAGGTGATCGTTTCAACACCAGTGACAAGGTAGCAGTAGCTGCTGACGAAGTACTTGCTCAGGGCACTAACTTCACCGTAAAGAACGCTTACGCTACCACCTACAAGGCTGTAGGCGTACTCACCGACACTGCTTATGCAGCTCTCCAGATCGGCGACGTTACCGTAAGCTATCTTGACAGCCGTATTCAGGGCCAGGACAACCCGACTGCAGGTGGTGCAAACCCTGTAATCGAGATGAAGACCCCGAACGCCGGTGCTTGCTACAAGCTCGACGTAACCCAGGACGGTTATATCTACGTGGCTGTAAAGACCACTCCTAACAAGCAGCAGTTCGTATTCGAATCTGTAGCTGAAGTAAACGGTGTAGTAGGCGGCTCGATGGTTGGCTACCAGTACCTTATGCAGGCTAACAAGGCTAACGGCA
>JAGHUE010000146.1 GCA_018064985.1 Candidatus Colicola faecequi
TTGCTGATGCCGTATTGCGCCAGCAGTTCGCGCGAAGACTCATCCTGCACGAAGAGCGTGGTGAAGAAGCCGAGGAGCTTGCGGTAAGAGCGGCCGTACCAGCGGAAGAACGCCTGGTTCTTGCGGAAAATGGCGGCTATCACGTAGGTAGGAATCTCCCGTTTGCGGAGGGCCTTCAGATAAGCGGGCCAGAACTCGTATTTGACGAACACGGCCATCTCGATATCGATGAGGCTGAGGAACGTCTTTGCGCGCTTGCGCGTAGCGAAAGGCAAATAGAGCACCAGGTCGGCATACTCGTAGTCTTTGCGCATCTCGTAGCCGGAGCAGGAGAAGAAGGTGAGCAGCACTTTCTTGCTCGGATGAAGGCGCTTGAGGCGTTCGATAACGGGACGTGCCTGTTCGAATTCACCCACGCTCGCAGCATGGAACCACACGAACGATCCTTCGGGCTTTTCGGCTTTTAGCCGACGGAGCGTCTCCGCTTGCCCCTTCACGATCTTGCGTGCTTTGGGGTTGAAAAGTGATGCTATTCTGAAAAGTAAGAAATATATCCACATAGTGAGTCACGATAATACGATGCAAAGGTAATGAAATTATTTCACACGGACAAGCCGGCGGGCTATTTTTTGATAAAAATAGCTTTTTTTACGCAAAAAAAATGTATGAACTTGTTCATACAAAAAGTTTTTCGTAATTTTGCCGCAAATTCTATATCGAATGAGCGAATCTACCATCATATTGGCTATTGAATCGTCGTGCGACGACACCTCTGCTGCCGTCATCCGCGATGGTCTTCTCTGCTCGAACGTGACTGCTTCGCAGTCGGTTCACGAGGAGTACGGCGGCGTTGTGCCCGAATTGGCCAGCCGCGCGCATCAGCAGAACATCGTACCCGTTATCGATGCGGCCTTGCGTCGTGCAGGCGTCCGTCGCGAAGAACTCTCCGCCATCGCATTCACCCGAGGTCCGGGCCTTCTGGGCTCTCTTCTCGTAGGTACGAGTTTCGCCAAGGGACTGGCGCTCTCGCTGGGCATTCCGTTGGTAGATGTCAATCACCTTCAGGGACACATCATGGCCCACTTCGTCGAGCCCTCGAAAGAGATGGTTGAGGCCGGCATGATCAAGGGAATGACCGTCGATCAGCTTCCGCTTCAGCATCCCGAGTTTCCTTTCCTCTGCCTGCTCGTCAGCGGCGGCAACTCGCAGATTGTGCTGGTGAAAGCTTACAACGACATGCAGATCATCGGTCAGACCATCGACGATGCGGCCGGCGAGGCATTCGACAAATGCGCCAAAGTGCTCGGCCTCCCCTACCCCGGCGGTCCGTGGATCGACAAGCTCGCGAAGGAAGGCAACGCGGAAGCTTATCCGTTTGCCAAGCCCGGCATTCCCGCCTACGATTACTCGTTCTCCGGCCTGAAGACCTCCTTCCTCTACACGCTGCGCGACCTGATGAAGGCGCACGGATGCGAGACGGTCGAGGAGCTCGAGCAGCACATCCCTACGCTCAAGCAGGATTTCTGCGCATCGCTCCAGAAGACTGTGATAGAGATCCTGATGAAAAAACTGAGAAAAGCCGCCAAAGACTTGAATATCAACACCGTAGCAGTAGCAGGCGGTGTGTCTGCCAACAGCGGTCTGAGGCAGGCTTTCATCGATTACGGCAAGCGCTACCACGCCAAGGTCTTCATTCCGCCCTTCTCTTTCACCACGGACAACGCGGCCATGATTGCCCAGGCCGGTTACTACCGCTTCCTCCACGGTGAACTGTGCAGCATCTCCGAAGTACCGTTCGCCAAAACGAAGATCTGATTCCATACAATTATCCACCCTCCCATTCCCCGATCCTTTGAATCTGAAGAAACTGCAAAATAATCCGCTTTTCGACGTTGCATTGTTCGCCGTCTGCCTCTTTGGCGCCAATATCCTCTGGAAAATGTGCGTCAATGGCGATGAGTCGTCGGATTTCGTTACCGTGCTGGGTATGGATGCCAGCCGGATTTTCAATGCTGTTTCGCATTATCTTACCACGCGTGTTTACTGGGTGCTGCAACTCTTCCGCCCTACAGTGCACCTCTACGAGCCGGATGTCGTATGGTTCGATTCAGGCTTCGCCTCACGCATCATCTGGGGTTGCACGGCCATCAAGCAATCGTTTATCTGGCTGATTATCATGCTTTTCGCACGAGGCAAGAGTCTGCGCAAACTGTGGTTCATTCCGTTTGGATGGGTAATGATTCACATCTTCAACGTGGTCCGTATCTCGCTGATCGACCTGCTCTGCGAATTCCATCCCACGATGTTCGAGTTCTGGCACGGCTTCTTCTTCAAATACCTTTTCTACTTCATGATGTTCCTGCTGTGGGTTTGGTGGAACGAGAAGCTCGGACTCATTCCGCGTCCGACCCCGAAACGCAAGAAAGCAACGGAAGAACAGAACGATTGACACACAAAAAAGGCACCCGAAAGGATGCCTTTTTTTTTGCTCATAGCGCAACGGTTACGAGAGACCGTCGATGAGGCCGTTTACCACGTCGATGCGTTCGGCCTGCGGACTCTTCGGAAGACCCGGCATACGGATAATCGCACCTGCGATAGCCACTACCATGCGACTACCGGTATTGATCACGATATCGCGGATGGTGATATTGAAGCCGGTGGGGCAACCGTAGGCTTTCTGATCGTCGGAGAAAGAGTACTGCGTCTTGGCGATGCAGATGGGGAAGCCGGCAAAACCGAGTTCGGCAGCTACACGCAGTTTTTCTTCCGCCTCAGGCGAGAATACCACACCGTCGGCACCGTATACCTTACGGCATACGTGCTCGATCTTTGCAGGCAGACTCTCGGAGAGTTCATAAGCGAAATGGAGCGGCTCCGACGGCTGCTTGTCGATAGCTTCCACAACAGCCTCAGCGAGCGCGACAGCACCTTCGCCGCCCTTCATGAAGACCTCGTTGGCGATGCAGCGGATACCGCACGCAGCGCATTCTTCCATTACCACGCGAATCTCCTCGTCGGAGTCGGTCTGGAAGCGGTTGAGGGTAACGACCACCGTCTGGCCAAAGGCCTGGAGGTTGTGCATGTGGCGGGAGAGGTTGGCTATGCCGCGACGTACGGCATCGGTATCTGGAACGGAGAGGTCTGCCACGTCGGCACCTCCGTGCATCTTGAGGCCGCGAACGGTTGCTACAAGAACGGTAGCAGCGGGCTGCAATCCGGCCGCACGACACTTGATGTCGTAGAACTTCTCTGCACCGAGGTCAGCACCGAAGCCGGCTTCTGTCACCACATAGTCGGCCAGAGAGAGGCCCATCTTCGTTGCAAGAACCGTGTTGCAACCGTGTGCGATATTGGCGAACGGGCCGCCGTGGATAATGGCGGGTGTCTGCTCGGTGGTCTGCACGAGGTTGGGCTTCACGGCATCGAGGAGGAGCGCCACGATTGAGCCCGTTACTTTCATCTCGCGGAGGAAGAAAGGAGTGCCGTCGGCTTTCACGCCGAGGAGGATATTGTCAAGACGCTCGCGGAGATCGTCGAGCGACGTGGCAAGGCAGAGAATGGCCATGATCTCGGAGGCCGGGGTGATGTCGAAACCCGAGGGGAGTTCCACGCCGTCGGTACGCTTACCGAGGCCGGTCTGGATATGGCGGAGGTTGCGGTCGTTTACGTCAAGCACACGGCGCCAGTAGATCTCCTTGAGTTCGAAGCCCTCTTCCTGATGCTGATAGATATAGTTGTCGAGGAGGGCGGAAATCATATTGTTGGCCGAAGTGACAGCGTGGAAGTCACCGGTGAAATGGAGGTTGATTTTTTCCATCGGGAGCACCTGTGCATAACCGCCGCCGGCAGCGCCTCCCTTCATGCCGAAGCACGGACCGAGGGAAGGTTCGCGAAGCACGCACATGGCTTTCTTGCCGATTTTGTTAAGACCCATCGAAAGACCTACGGATACGGTTGTCTTGCCGATGCCGGCCTTGGTGGGAGTGATGGCCGTTACCAGGATAAGGCGGCTCTTGCGGGCACGCTCTTCGTCAATCAGAGATAAAGGTAATTTGGCAATGTGGTGGCCATAGGGCTCCAGCAGATCGGGGGTGATGCCGAGTTTGGCGGCAACGTCAGCGATGGGCAGCAATGTGGCCTCGCGAGCAATTTCGATATCAGTTTTCATGCAGTGAAAAGAGGATTGAATATATTATTTTTTCTTGTTCTTCTGTACAAGTCGCTGGATGAGCGAATAGGTAGAGCCGCCACTCTGTGCAAACTCGGTGAGAAGCGCGTTCTCCGGAGCAGCCTCCACCTGCTGAGCGGGATAGAGAATGATGTAGTCGTGGTCGGTAAAATGGGTGCGCATGATGTCTGCCACCCGATCCATATCGATGCTGTAAGACGGCGTACTCCGACGTGCCTGTACGATGATATACAGTTCATCCTCTGCCATTCGCTTGGCCGCACGGGGAAGGAACGTCCAGTCTGTAACCGTTTCCTGAGTCACCTCCACGCCGAGGGTACGTACGAGGCGCTCTACAAGCACCTGCCAACCGCTGTAATCAAGTTCAGCCTCAGCGAAAGTAGGCACCAGAACACGTACACGGCGGATATCGTGGAGACTCTGGACAGCGTGATAGAGCCAGAGTTGCTGACCGGCCAACGGAATGAGAGGCGAAGCGATGGGCCCGTACCCGGGAGCATCGGAGATGAGCGGCAACCCCATCACGATATGGGAGATAGAGCGTGAAGATGCCACGGCACGGATTCCGTTGGCCACGTTTACGGCCATCTGACGGTGAAGAAGCAACGCATGGTCGGTAGCGGCACACTGTCTGGCCGCATCTTCAAGAACACGTTCCGCCCCACCCCGCTGCTCGGGCATGGTGATAACGGAGGTGCCGTGTAGAGCCGACTCGGGGTGACGGGAGATAAGGATGGTGGATAGTTCCACCAGACGGCGAGTGGAAGCCGGATTGGAGAGCGGCATGAGCAGTTGCATCTCATCGGCCGTGAGATGCTCGTCAGGCACCACCTCCTGAGAAAGACGCTTGGCCGCATGTTCGGTAAGGAACGAACTGACGGCGCAAGATACGAGGATAAGAATGACCGTAGCATTGAGCACCTGCTCCGTGAGCAGATGAGTGCCGTCGGGCAGGAGGATATTATATCCAATCATCACGGTAGCGAGTGCTCCGGCCGCATGAGAATTGGTAAGTCCGAACATCAGCTGCCGCTGCGGACGGCTCATCTTCAAAATCTTCTGAGTAAGAAAGGCGGCCAGCCATTTCGAACCTATTCCGGCCGACACCATTAAGGTCATAAGCTTGATGGTACCGTAACCGTAAGCGAGCACACGGAGGTCGATAAGCATACCTACCCCCACCAGAAAAACGGGGATAAAAATGCCGTTCCCCACAAAGTTGATGCGGTTCATCAAAGGCGACAGGTTGGGAATGGTACGGTTGAGCGCCAGAGCCGCGAGGAACACGCCGAGGATAGCTTCAAGCCCGGCCAAACGGGCGGAAAGGCCCGCCAGAACGACCAGTGTCATCACAAAAAGAAACTCGACGATGGAGTCGTTGAAACGACGGAAGAACCAGCGCGCCAGTTTGGGCATCGCCCAAAATATCACAAACAGCATCAGGGCCGAACCGAGGGCAAGACGCAGCCAATAGAACATGTCGAACGACTCGTGGAAACGGCTGGAGCAGCCCGCGAGAATGAGCATAGCGCCCGTCACTGCCACCACCGTACAACCCACAACGAGATTGACAGCCGTGTTCTTCTGGATGCCGAAGCGGCTCACTACCGGATACGTCATCAGGGTATGCGAACCGAGTATGGAGGCCATCAGCAGCGCCCTCCACGGGTGCATGCCGAGAAGCAGACCGCCACCGAAGCCAAGGCCCAGCGGGAGGAGAAAACTCAAGATGCCGAAGAGAAGGCCCTTGTAACGGCTTTGATGAAAACCGTCCATGTCAATCTCGATGCCCGAGAGGAACATGATATACAGAATGCCCAATTCGCCTATCACGCGGATGGTGTCAGTGCGGTCCACAAGTCCGATGCCGAAGGGTCCGATAAGGATGCCCACGACGATGAGACCCACGATGGCAGGTATGTGGATGCGCTTACAAAGCAGCGGCACAATCAGAACGATCAGCAGCAGGAGCGCGGTTATGACAAGCGAATCGGTAAGCATGTTTTTAGAGGAAACGGCCTGTTTGTGAAGACTTGGATTTACGGATATCGGCGATGCGGCCCGTGGCCACTATCTCGCCACCGCCCCGACCGCCTTCCGGGCCGAGGTCAATGAGCCAATCTGCAGCACGGAGCACATCAAGGTTATGCTCGATCACGATTACCGTGTTGCCTTTGTCAACGAGCTTCTGAAGCACGTCTAAAAGGATTCGGATATCGTCGAAATGCAAACCGGTAGTGGGTTCGTCAAGAATATAAACGGTCTTGCCCGTAGAGGGGCGAGAGAGTTCCGTAGCGAGCTTGATGCGCTGGGCCTCACCGCCCGAGAGCGTAGTGCTGCTCTGGCCGAGCTTGAGGTAACCCAGACCCACCTCCTGCATCGTGCGGATTTTATTGAGAATCTGCGGTTGGGCATCGAAGAATTCCACAGCCTGATTGATGGTCATATCGAGCACCTCGCCTATGTTCTTGCCCTTGAAGCGGGCCTCGAGCGTCTGCTTGTTGTATCGCATGCCGTTGCAGGCTTCGCAGGTGACAAACACATCGGGAAGGAAACGCATTTCAATAGTGCGGTAGCCGTTTCCGCCGCATTCTTCGCAGCGACCCTGGCCGGTATTGAAAGAGAAACGGCCGGCCTTCCAGTTGCGGATCTTCGACTCGGGAAGCGAAGCGAAAAGGTCGCGTATGTCGTTGAATACGCCCGTATATGTAGCGGGGTTCGAACGGGGTGTGCGGCCAATAGGCGACTGATCGACGGCCACCACTTTATCTATCAGTTTCTTGAAGCGCGAATCATCTACCGCCACCTCCTCAGCCTCATGTTTTTTGTCCGCAGGCACACGGAGTACAAGCGAATCGTAGTCCATAGGCGGGGTAAGACTGCGCGTGAGGCGCTGTGAAAGAATAGGATAAAGCGTCTTGTTGATGAGCGTGGATTTACCGCTGCCGGATACACCGGTCACACAGATGAACATGCCCATCGGGAAATCGGCCGTGACGTCACGGAGATTGTTGCCGCGGCAGCCGCTCAATATGAGATGCTGACCGTTGCCTTCCCGCTCGAGCGAACCGGGCACACGTAGCTCTCCTGTGAGGTATTTCGCAGTGAGAGTGTCCTGACTGAGCATCTCTTCATACGGGCCTTGGTAGACTACATGTCCGCCCAGACGGCCTGCTTTCGGACCTATATCCACAAGCCAATCGGCTTCGCGCATCATCTGTTCGTCGTGTTCCACCACAATCACGGAATTGCCCATATCGCGCAGTTCTTTGAGCGAATCGATGAGACGCTCGTTATCACGCTGGTGCAGACCGATGGAGGGCTCGTCGAGAATATAAAGCACGTTCACGAGGCGGCTGCCTATCTGCGTGGCCAGACGGATGCGCTGGCTCTCACCGCCCGAAAGGGAATCGGACGGACGACCGAGGCTCAGGTAGGTAAGTCCCACCTGCTCCATGAACGAGAGACGTTTGTCGATCTCCTTCACTATCTCGGCTGCGATTTGCTGCTGCTTCGAATTGAGTTTGACCGTCTTGAGGAAATGGCGAAGCTCGGCTATATCCATGCGACTCAGCTCGGAGATATTCTTATCACCTATGCGGAACATCAGGCTCTCTCTGCAAAGACGATCGCCTCTGCACTCAGGGCATTCTACCCACTCGGCCGACTCGGCATTTTCATCTTCCGAGCCGTTCCAGGTTGCAGCTGCACCGTTGAGCCACGCGAGCACACTCTCTTCATCGGGCAGCTCCTCTTCGTCCGACTGACGAATTTCGGACGCGCGCACACGTCCCAGACCTTTGCAGCAGGGGCACCACCCCTGAGGGCTGTTGAATGAAAAATTATGCGGAGCCGGATCGGCATACGAGATACCCGTAG
>JAGHUE010000144.1 GCA_018064985.1 Candidatus Colicola faecequi
AATTATTATTGTGATTATTAAACGTGTAAATATACAATTTCAACATTAAAAAATATAAAAAATCAACTTTTTTCTCATTTTTTCAACGCAAAGTGTTGCAAGTGTTGATTTTTTGTAGTATCTTTGCATCGTCAATCAATCACAAAGGGATTACAAACCTGCCGCAAAGGTAATAAAAAGTAATTGAAAAGGCAACAATTTTCTTGAAAAAAATCCAATAAACATTAAAAACTTACATTATTATGAACGCTACAATTTTCAAAGACGACGAATTCAAAACCGCAGGTATCAAGGTTGTTCTTAACGACGTTACAATCTTCCAATGGGGCGCTAATTGGGAAGATGGTTACTACACCAAGACCATCAATGCAGACAAATATACCGAGAAGATCATGGAGCTCATTGAGCTGAAGCGCATCTACGAGTACTACTCTCCCCTGCATGGCTTCTGCAGCGATGTATTCGACCTCCTCCGTGCAGAGGGAAATAAGGAGAAGTTTGATGAAAGCAAGCTCAAAGACGGTATTCGTTTCGGCGAGTTCGACCAAAAGAGCAATCAGGCAGAGGCGCGAATGATTAGACTTATCAACGAAATCCACTAATATCAACCCGGCCGGGAGCAATCCCGGCCCCAAAAACTTACAATTATGAACAAGCAAAGAAGAAGCCGTATCGAGGCAGTAATCAGCCAGATTGAAGAACTTATTAACGAAGTAGGTGACATCCATGACGAAGAATCAGAGGCGTACGACAACATGCCGGAGAGCTTTCAGGACTCGGATCGTGGCTGTCGTATGAGCGAATGGGTAGACGCACTCGACAGCGCCTACTCCAGCCTGGAAGAAGCTCGCGACTATCTGCAGGAGCAACTCGATAATGAATAACACCCCCGGGGGCGGCAAGCTCCGCCCCCATTAACAAAGCACAACACATATGAAAAACAATAAACTCATCATCAAAGAAGATTGGAATAACGACGGTGTTCTCATTATGACCAACGCATGCACCGTTCAACGCTATAAGGAGCTCCGCGATAGCCAGTATAAAATGACCCCGGCAGAGCAGGAGGGTATTTTCTTCGCTTTCGACGAAGACGGGTTCAAGGAGGGCACCAACCGCATCAATAAGCACAAGCAAGAAGGCGATGTTCTGGTGCGCTGCAGGTACGGCATGTTCGGCTTCAAGCGATGCATAGAAGCTCACCACGAACGCATTGCCAATATCGAGAAGCAGATAGCCGAGGAATGCGATCCGCAGGAGGTCTACTGCTACGAGTACAACAACCACGAGTGTATGTACGATTGGGATGGCGATACCAACGCATACGAGATTGTAGAGCAGCTTTTCGGCAAAGAGGTAGCCGGCACGATTCGCCGCTGGAATGTAATGGCATAAAAACAACAACAGATATGAAGACAGCACGTATTATTAACGGTATCGTTTGGGGTACCCTGGCAGCGATAATCATCCCGATGGTTTTCCACGTATGGAGAGAGCAGGCCTGCGGCATAGAGAGCCTGATTATGGCAGTAGTGTTCTATGCCGGCTGCTCAGCCGCTCTATGGTTCTCAATCGATCAACGCATACAGGGCAAGTAAGATGCGGTACTTCGTGAATGTATGGCTGATAAAGCGAACGGAGCCGAACGGAAAGGTGTACGTGGATTATCAGAACGCATACGCAAGTAAGAGGATGGCGGAATCGATAGCCGCCATGCTGGCAGACAAAAAGGTGTTTCCCGGGAGAGAGACGAGTGTGCTTTCTGCGAAGCTCTCTTGGGATGACGCCGGCACCGAAAGGTGAAGTGTTCATATAAAATGTAAGTTAATTAGCCGCGATCAATCGTGATGAGTAGTCGCGGCGCCCAATGGGTCCGAGCACAAGTGTGCAGCAGTTATACGGTTTTGTAATTTTTACGGACTGCAAGGAGGCGGAGCATTACCCCCGGACTCACAACACTGACGGAATATAAATCATGACAAATGGTAACAGAATCGAACATCAAGAAGATCCGGAGCGGATGGAATGAGTTTCTCTTCGGACGAAGTGGGGCTACCGAGTACGTAGCCAAGAAAGTAGGCTGCAGCAAGCAGACGGTATTGAATGCATTGAGTATTGACAAGCCGTTAAGCAAATTGCACCCTGCGGAGATTAACGCCCTGGAGGCAGTGGCCGAGCTCACCGAAGCGGTCAAGAAAAGCCCGGGGTTAGTATTAACCGCCCTAAAAGAACGTTGTTATGAACCAATCGAGCGCATTATCTAGGCACGCAGAGCTGCACGCTATCCTGCAGATCCCGGCCGGGGAGCTGAAAGAGTATTTGGACGAAGACAGGAAACGCACCTTCGACGAGGGTTTCCGCAAAGGTCTTGAGTTTGCCGAGCTCTCGAGGAAATGCATTGCGAAGCCGCTGACCAAGAGCGAAGCCGCCACCGCTTTAGGCGTAAGCATACGCACTATAGAGCGCATGCGTATGAGAGGCGACCTGGAATCGATAGACGGCAACGGCACGGTCCGCTTCGAGCGGTCGGAAATAGAACGCTACAAACGCACACACAGCAGTCTTGCTGCAAGTATAACCACCAATTAAATTCAACACATTATGGGACTTATTAAGAAGCCGAGCGAGATTGAGGCTAAAAAGAACATCTCGATGATGATTTACGGACAGCCGGGCATGGGTAAGACGACGTTAGCCCTCTCCGCCCCGAGCGCAGTACTTTTCGATGCGGATAACGGTGTGAACCGTATCAACGCAGCTCATCAGACCGACACACTGCAGGTGAGCTCCTGGGAGCAGATCCCCGAGGCCCTGAAAGAGGTAGTGGACGGCGGCTACAAAACCATCGCTATCGACACCCTGGGCAAGGCCGTGGGCTTTATCGAGAAGTACATCGTAGAGCATGACCTTGCCGCCAATAAGGGCAAGCACGTGTGGACCTACCCCAACGGCGCACTCACCCTCAAAGGTTTTGGCGAGCGTAAAAACATTTTTAAGGCGTTTTTGAACAGCGTAATGACCTCCGGGCTTTCCGTTATCCTTATCGCCCATGAGAAGGAAGAAAAACGCGATAATAACGTAGTGAAGCGTGCCGACGCCGGCTCCGACGGCTTTGCGGCAGATATCTACAAGGATTTGGACCTCGTAGGCTATATCTACGGTATCGGCAACGAGCGCCACATCACCTTCCAGACCAACGATGAGCATTTCTGCAAGAAGACCGGCTCCATGCAGAACGATTACACCATCCCGGCAATCGTAGACGCGAACGGTAATGCAGTGGGCAACAACAATTTTATCGAGAAGGTTATCCTTCCGACCTACGCCAACGATCAGGAGCGCAGCCGCAAGATGCACCAGGAGTACGACAAGCTCGTGGCCGATATCAAGAGCCGCGTGGAGGCTATTAAGACCGTGGACGATGCGAATGCCTTTGTGGAGTTCATGAAGGGTGCGGCCATGATCTACGACTCGAAGGTGATTGCCGGCAATGAGTTTACGAGCCGCATCAATACTCTGGGCTTCAAGTTTGACGCAAAGCAGAAGAAGTATGTCGCAGCCTAAATACAAAATCTACCCGAGTCTCCTGGACGCTTTTCAGCGTGTGAAGGAGGCGAAGACGGAGTTTGAGAGCGTCTTCAACGAAGACGGCGAAGGCGGCTACAAGCGGACCTACGAAGAGGTGGTGGCTGATTTGGAGCAGCAGCTCCTCGACAGTATCAACCGCGTGCCGCACGCTCCGATAGAGGCTGCCGACAAGGGTACGGCATTCAACGAGATTGTAGACTGCCTGGTGCACAACCGCGAAAGCAGCAATCCGGCACTCTCGCTCTCTTCCATGCAGACGGAAGGCGGCAGCAGATACGTCCGGGCGGAGATCAACTGCTTCAAGTTTGATTTCGACTTCTCGCTCTGCAATGCCGCTGCCGACTATTTCGCAGGCTCCACGAGCCAATACCTCGTAAAAGCGCCCCTTGCAACCCCATACGGAGAAGTAGAGCTCTACGGCTATCTGGACGAATTGCGTGCGAACATCGTTTACGATATCAAGACAACGGCGAAGTACGAATTCGGCAAGTATGCCAATCATTGGCAGCATCACGTCTACCCGTAC
>JAGHUE010000094.1 GCA_018064985.1 Candidatus Colicola faecequi
TGACCGTTTACGGGGATCTGTCGGTTTCTGTAATCGATGAACTGCCACCGGGCAGAAAGGCCGTCCAGACATATCATTACAACAACCAGCGGAGAGAGCAGATCGACAATTTCATCCAGCAGCAGATAGAAAGAGGGCGGCAGGTGTATATCGTTTATCCGCTGATCGAGCAACAGAAAGACCGGTTCGGCAACCCGAAACCGGTAGAGAAGCCGTTGGCCGATCTGGAGAACGGTTTCGAGCGCATCTGCAGGCGTTTTCCGCAATACAGCGTGTCGATGGTACACGGCAAGATGAAGGCCAAGGAGAAGGATGTTCACATGCAGCTTTTTGCGGAAGGAAAGACGCAGATTCTGGTGGCGACAACCGTGATCGAGGTGGGTGTGAACGTACCGAATGCCTCGGTGATGATTATCGAGAATGCCGACCGTTTCGGCTTGTCGCAACTGCACCAGTTGAGAGGCCGTGTGGGTCGTGGTGCAGAGCAGAGTTATTGCGTGTTGCTGACGGATTTCCAGCTGAGCAAAGACACGCGGAAGAGGATGGATATCATGGTGGCAACGAATGACGGTTTCCGCATAGCGGAAGCAGATCTGCAGCTGAGAGGTCCGGGCGACCTGGAAGGCACGCAGCAGTCGGGTTTGCCTTTCGAACTGAAAATCGCATCCCTTTCGACCGACGGACAGCTGCTGGAAATCGCCAGGAGAGCCGCCCTTGAAATACTGGAAGACGACCCCGAACTCCAGAAGACCGAGAACCGCATGTTTGTCAATCAATTAAACAAACTTAAGCAGCAAGCTGTCAACTGGAGCGAGATTTCATAAATTTGGTATAATTTTTGCAGGGAATTATTTTATAATTAAAACCCCGAAAACAATCATAAAAACAAGCATACAAGATGAAGAAACAGTATCTGCACCACCTCAACGAAATCATGGCCAACCAATGGAATGATCCCGCTCTGAGTGACTACGGAGAGAAACAAGGGTATACCTACGGCGAACTGGCCGAAAAGATGCTGAGAATGCACACACTTTTCCGCCAGTTGGGCATCAAGAAAGGCGACAAGATCGCGCTCTGCGGCAGAAACTGCGCCAACTGGGCCGTTGCCTACCTGTCCATCGCCTCATACGGAGCCGTGGTAGTAAGTATCCTTCAGGATTTCCAACCGGCAGATATACAGAATCTCATCCGCCACTCGGACAGCAAGATGCTGTTCGTAGGTCCGTATGTGTGGCGAGAGCTGCAGAACGAGCCGCTCAGCGAACTTATTGCAGCCATTTCCCTGAGCGATTTTTCAACGCTCCGCAGCGCAGAAGGCATCGAGATGCCGAGCGACGAAGCATTGGAAAAGGCTTTCCAGGAAGAACATCCGCACGGTATTCACCCGGAGAATATCTGTTTTTCCGCAGATCAGGACGCATTGGCCATCATCAACTACACATCCGGCAGTACGGGCAGCCCGAAGGGCGTAATGCTGAACGGACGCGCATTGTCGAACAACGTGGAGATTGCGATTGACATTCTGCCCGTCCCGGAGGATTGCAAGCGACTCGTTTCGATTCTGCCACTCGCCCATGCTTTCGGTCAGTTGGCCGACTTCCTCTACCCCGTCTGCAGCGGCTGTCATATCACATTCCTGACCAAAACCCCGACTCCGGCTATCCTGCTGAAGGCTCTTCAGGAGGTGAAGCCGTATATCCTGACGATGGTGCCGCTCGTAATCGAGAAAATCTACAAAGCAAAGATTTCGCTGCAGATATCGAAGGGCATCGTCAGACATTTGTGGCACGTGCCCGGCATAGGCGACATCGTGAAGAAGAAAGTCAAGACTGCGCTGACCACGTCGTTCGGCGGCAACATCCGTTACTTCCTTCTGGGCGGTGCGGCTCTGAACGCGGAAGTGGAAGACTGCCTGATGGACATTCATTTCCCGCTTTCGATCGGCTACGGAATGACGGAATGCGCCCCGCTGATTTCGGGCAGCAATCCGAAGTATTTCAAAGCCCGCACCTGTGGGGCGATAGTAAGCAACATGGAGTGCCGCATCGACAATCCGAACGAAGAAGGTGTAGGCGAAGTGCTCGTAAAGGGCGAGAACTGCATGCTCGGCTACTACAAGAACGAGGAGGCAACGAAGGCCGCGTTTACCGAAGACGGATGGATGCGTACGGGCGACCTCGGCTTCCTCGACAAGAAGAATTTCATTCATCTGAAAGGTCGCAACAAGACTATGATCCTCGGAGCTTCCGGACAGAATATCTACCCGGAAGAGATCGAAGACAAGCTGAACAACCTGGAGGGCGTAAGCGAGAGTATCGTGGTAGAGCGTGAAGGCAAGCTCATCGGACTGGTATTCCCCGACGAGCAGACCACGAAGAAACTCACCCTCGAAGAGGTTGAGAACATGATGAAAGAGAACCTCCAGAAGCTCAACAAACTGATTCCGGGATACTCGCGAGTAAGCGACATCGAGATAAAGGAAGAGCCGTTCGAAAAAACACCGAAAAAGAGCATCAAGCGCTTCCTCTACAAGTAAGATTGCAAGCTAAAGCTTGAAAAATCGGGCCTTTTTGGGGATTACGCTTGCGTAATTGAAAAAAAAGTGCTATCTTTGCAACCTCACAAAAAATCCGGCCTTCGGGCTCAAAAAAGATAATAAAAATTACAAGCATATGAAATTCAACGTATCCAGCGCAAAGCTGTTTCAGCAACTGCAGGCCGTAAGCCGCGTTGTGGCAACCAAGAGCAGCCTCCAGATTCTCGAGAGCGTTCTGTTCGACCTTCAGGGCAACACCCTCACCCTTACCGCATCGGACGGCGAGACCACCATCCGCACTTCGATTGAGGTTGAGAACGCAGAAGGCGAAGGCAAAGTGGCATTCGGCGCAAAGCTCCTTTTTGACACGATGAAGGAATTCCCCGAGCAGCCGCTCACTTTCCACATCGACGACTACACCTACAGTCTCCAGATCACGTCCGTAAACGGTAACTACTCGTTCGTAGGCGCCAACGGCAACGAATATCCGGAGATGCCGGCCATGGAAGATGGCGCACATCACATCTCGATGAACGCCAGCATCCTCCTCAACGCCATCAACAAGACCATTTTCTGCACGGCAGACGACGAACTCCGTCCGGTAATGAACGGTATCAATTTCGACCTGGCCGCAGACCATATCACGCTTGTTGCCACCGACGCTCACCGCCTCGTTCGCTACAGCAACTACTCCGTAAACGCAGCCGAGCCGATCAACTTCATTCTCCCGAAGAAACCGGCTAACGTACTCCGCGCAGTATTGGCCAAAGAGCAGGACGACGTAGAGATCACCTTCGGTGAGAAGAACGCGATGTTCGAATTCGGTCGCACCCTTATCCTGTGCCGCCAGATTGAAGGCCGCTACCCGAACTACAACGGCGTGATTCCGCAGAACAATAACAACAGCGCCATCATCGAACGCCAGACCCTCTTGAACGCCTGCAAGCGCGTAGCCGTATTCGCAAACAACGGTACCGCTCTCCTGAAGCTCGCTCTGACCGAAAACAAGCTCAACATCTCGGCTCAGGACATCGACTTCAGTACCTCGGCAGAAGAGACGATCGCATGCTCGTATACCGGCAATCCGCTCAACATCGGCTTCAAGGCTCCGTTCCTGATTGAACTGCTCGGCTACATTGACTCCGACGACGTAGAGCTCCGCCTTGCCGATGCTGCTCGCGCAGGCCTCATTCTCCCGACCGCAAACGAGGAGAACGAAGACCTTCTGATGCTGCTCATGCCGATGCTTCTCAACGACTAAAAAATTGCAATTGCAACAAGCAATAACCCGGTTTCATAAACCCATTTTATGAGATTACAACTCACCCGCCCGCTCGTTTTCTTCGACCTGGAAACGACGGGCGTCAACATATCTACTGACCGCATCGTGGAGATTTCCCTCGTGAAACAAATGCCCGACGGCTGCAAAGAGAGCAAGACCTGGCGCGTGAAGCCCGTGAACGTAATGCTCGATCCGGAAGGCAACGTACTCCGCGAGACGACCGTGCTGATTCCGGCAGAGGCTACGGCTGTTCATCACATCACAAATGATGATGTAGCCGATTGCCGCACGTTCCGCGAGTTGGCCCCCGCCATCCTCGAATATATCAACGGGTGCGACCTGGCAGGCTACAACAGCAACCACTTCGACGTGCCGATGCTGCAGGAAGAACTGCTTCGTAACGGCTACAAAGTGGATTTGAGAAAGGAGCATCATTTCGTAGATGCGTTCGTGATATTCCAAAAGCATACTCCCCGCACGCTGACGGCTGCATATCGCCACTACTGCGGGAAGAACCTGGAAGATGCTCACTCGGCAGAAGCCGACACGGAAGCAACCCGCGAGGTGCTTCTCCGTCAGCTCGAGATGCATGCAGATGTGCCGACTTCAGTGGAAGCACTCGAAGAATACACCTGCCAGCAAACGTTTGCCGACATGGCCGGCCGACTGGCTTACAACGAGAAACAGGAAGTCGTTTTCAACTTCGGCAAGCACAAAGGACGGACAGTGAAAGACGTTTTCACGAACGAAGGCAGCTACTACAATTGGATGATGGAAGGCGATTTCCCGCTTTATACCAAGCAGATTATCAGCGACATCATGCAGGAGATCAAGGACGAGCGGAAAGCCGCCCGCAATGCAGCCCGCCAGCCGGCATCGGCTGACAGTCTGATGCAACTACAGCAACAATTTTCTCCGAAGAAAAACAACAAAAAGAAGCCCGCTGACAGTCAGCAGAGCCTCTTTTAAGCACAGAAACCGAGCGTTTTGAACAAGAAACTGACCATATTAGGTTGCGGAAGCGCCATGCCCACCATCCAGAACAATCCCAGCGGGCAGATTCTGGAGATGTGCGACAAGTTGTTCCTGATTGACTGCGGAGAAGGTACGCAGAACACCATGCGACAGCTTGCCTGCCGCACGGCGCGCCTCTACAGCATCTTCATCTCGCACCTGCACGGCGACCACTGCTTCGGGCTGATAAGTCTGCTCAGCACATGGGGTATGATGAACAGAACGCAAGACGTGCATATCTATGCACACAAGGATCTGGAAACGCTTCTCCGTCCGCTGCTCGACTACCATTGCCAAGGGATGAGTTATCAGGTGATTTTCCACCATATCGACCCTAAAAAACACGAGGTAATCTTCGACGACAGAACGCTTACGGTAACAACCATTCCGCTGCGCCACAGTGTTCCGACATGCGGCTTCCTCTTTGAGGAAAAACCCAGACGGGTACATCGGGAAACAGGGCTTAAACCATTCCAATACGTCTACTGTTCGGATACCGGATATAAGCCGGCCATCGTGAAATACATCCAGGGTGCGGACGTACTTTACCATGAGGCAACCTATACGGAAGAGTACAGAGAAGCAGCCGACAAGTATCAACACTCAACGGCCAAGCAGGCGGCCAAAATCGCGAAGAAAGCCGGTGTCGGCAAGTTGATAATCGGGCATTTTTCCGCTCGTGTAATCGACCAGAGCATCTTCCTCAACGAAGCGAAGGAAGAATTCGACAACGTCATTCTCGGTCAGGACAAAACGACTTACACCCTTTAAATCAGCATCTGAAATGCCGAAAATCCAGATTCAATACATTTGCCAGAACTGTGGCGCAAAATCGCCGAAAGACTTGGGCCGATGCCCTGTCTGCGGAGAATGGGGAAGCTATGTAGAAGAGAAAGAAGAACGGGCTATGATCGGGCAGAAAGCGCCGAAGATCATCAGTTCGGGCGCTCACCCCGTGCGACTGCAGGAAGTAGATGCCACACCGGAAAAGCGAATCGACATGCACAACGGAGAGCTCAACCGCGTATTGGGAGGCGGACTCGTACCGGGAAGTCTCGTACTGATTGGCGGCGAACCGGGAATCGGCAAATCGACCCTCGCGCTCCAAGTGCTGATGCAAATGGGCGGCAAGCGGACGTTGTATGCATCGGGCGAAGAGAGTGTACAACAGATCAAGCTCCGCGCAGAACGACTGGCCGGAGAGCCTGATAATCTGTACATACTCAGCGACACATCGCTCGAGAAGATCCTGGAGCAGACCAGCGAACTGAAGCCGGAAATAGTTGTAGTAGACTCCATTCAAACCATTGGAACAGAGACCATTGACGCAACAATCGGAAGCCTCAGTCAGGTGCGCGAATGTGCGGCCATTCTGCTACGCTACGCCAAAGAAAAGAACATCCCGTTCATCATAGTAGGACACATCAACAAGGAGGGTTCTATTGCCGGTCCGAAAGTGCTGGAACACATCGTAGACACGGTGCTTCAGTTTGAAGGCGATCAGCACTACATGTACCGCATTTTGCGGGCACAGAAGAACCGTTTCGGCAGCACCTCAGAGCTCGGAATATACGAAATGCAGCAGGACGGTCTGCGCGAAGTGAGCAATCCGTCGGAACTGCTTTTGAGCCAGAACCACGATGGATTGAGCGGCAAAGCCATTGCAGCAGCAGTGGAAGGAGTGCGCCCGTTCCTTATTGAAATTCAAGCACTTGTAAGTTCGGCTGCTTACGGTACACCTCAACGAAGCAGTACCGGCTTTGACGGCAGACGACTCAACATGCTGCTTGCCGTATTGGAAAAACGAGTTGGCTTCAAACTGCTGCAAAAAGATGTGTTTCTGAACATAGCGGGAGGACTCCGTGTGAACGATCCGGCCAACGATCTGGCCGTAATGGCGGCAGTATTATCATCGAACATGGACATCGCTATCGAGGAAGATGTCTGCCTGACCGGAGAGGTAGGTTTGAGCGGTGAGATACGTCCTGTAGCCCGCATCGACCAACGCATCATGGAAGCAGAAAAGCTCGGATTCCGGAGGATAATCATCCCCGCGGGACAGAAGATTGCGGCCAAACCGAAGACGATAGAAGTGATACCGGTGAAGAAAGTAGCCGAAGCATTCCGCCTTATCATACAAAAGTAACAGGCGCTCCCCCTATTCTCTTTTTTTTATAAAAAAAGGCAAAACATTTGCCTATACGGATTTTTTTTCGTACCTTTGCAAGCTAATTGGTATAATTTTGCTCGCATGGGCACCCGTATATATACGCGCGCAAGTATGAAAACAAATCTGAAAATAACTAGTATTGCACTGATAACGAGCCTGTTATCGGCTGCTTCATCATTCGCAAAAGACAACACTTATGTAATGGAAATCGGCGTACAAGGCGGTGCGAACTATTACATTGGTGATGCCAACAATCACCACATTGACGGAACTCACCCACACATATTCGTTCGCTCACGCGAGACGGCCGGTGCACAGCTGCGCTACAAATTCGATCGCAGATGGTGCCTTACCGGCAAGGCCTACTGGTCGAGATTCGCATACATGATGCCCGGGACGGAGATTTCCACTCCGACTACAGGCGGCGGCACTACGCCCGGTGGCGGAGATAATCCCGGTGGCGGAACCACTCCCGGCGGAGGCACAACACCCGGTGGCGGCGGAACAACTCCGGGCGGTGGCGTTCTTCCTCCCGGTCCCGGCCACAGAGGAATGCCGCAGAGAGCAGAAGCTTGGGGCGCTGAAGAATGGGGCGCCAACGGAGGTCTCAACACCCGTCCGCTCATCGGTTTCGACGTAACGGCAGAGTTCAACTTCTTCGAATACGGAAACGATTGGGAAGTAGGCAGAATCAAGCCTTATACCCCATATATATTCCTTGGAGTAGGCTGCGGTGTATACAACTTCGATCCAAGTACGTGGGATCACAGCAAACTCGGCATTCCGGCCAGCGTGTACGTACCGTTCGGCATCGGCTTCAAATGGAAGTTCGCTCCCCGCTGGGGCATGAACATCGCATGGCAGCACAACCTCTATTTCAAAGACAATCTGGAAGGGAAAAAAGACCTCAACAATACCCACGAACTCAACGGCTCCAATATTCTCGAAAATGATTTGACCGGACAGTTTACGCTTGGCATTGTTTTTGATTTCCTCAAACCAAAGAAAGCTTGTACGACCTGCAGTTTTTTCAACTAACAAACAGGCAAACAACATTTTTCCAACATTCGCATTCTTTCAGACAAGAACATGTATAAAGAGCAAATAAGAACCGACCGCTTACCTGAGCACGTAGCCATCATCATGGACGGCAACGGACGCTGGGCCAAGAAGCAAGGACTCGCACGCGTTTTCGGCCATAAGAAGGGCGTTGAAACCGTACACGAGATTACTACCGCTGCAGCAGAACTCGGTATCGGTTATCTCACTCTCTACACCTTCTCCACCGAGAACTGGAACCGGCCGAAGGAAGAAGTAGACGCTATCATGACGCTGCTGGTAGACACCATCGCCAAAGAGCGCCCTACTCTGATGAAAAACAACGTCAGACTGCTCACCATCGGCGATACCGACCGCTTGCCGGAAGAGGCAAGACGCAAATTCCTCCAACTGATAGAGGACACGGCCGGCAACACAGGTCTCGGACTCGTACTGGCACTCTCCTACTCTTCCCGCTGGGAAATCACGGAAGCCATGAAGCGCATCGCTGCCGAAGTTGAGAAAGGCGAAGTAAAAGCCGCAGACATCAACGAGCAAATGCTCAGCGACCACATGGCAACGGCCGGTATTCCTGATCCGGACCTGCTTATCCGCACCAGCGGTGAGTACCGCATCTCCAACTACCTGCTTTGGCAATTGGCTTACTCAGAACTCTATTTCACCGATTGCTTCTGGCCGGAATTTACCAAAGAAGAGTTTTACAAAGCTATTGCAGACTACCAACAACGCGAACGCCGATTCGGCAAAACATCCGAACAGATTCAGAAATAATCCATCCACTATAGTGAAAAACCAACTGTTTACTATAATACTCCTCGCTTGCTGCCTACCGCTCTTTGCGCAGGTAGACAGTACTGCTTCCTCCATGCCTCAAGCAGGCGAAGCCGTACAGGCTCCGCTGCCCAAGATCGAATATTCCCTCCAACGTAAGACCTACGAGATTGCGGGTATCACCGTAACGGGTGCCGAATCATACGAAGACTTCGTGCTGATCGGTTTCTCCGGCCTTGCCGTAGGCGACAAAATTGAAGTGCCGGGCGACCAGATCACCAAGTGTATCAAGCGTTTCTGGAAACAAGGCCTTTTCTCCGACGTGAAGATTGAAGCCACGAAGATAGAAGGCACCAAGATCTGGCTCAACATCGCGCTCAAGCAGAGACCTCGCGTGAGTGAAGTGGCTTACAACGGCGTAAAGAAATCGGAGAAAGAGGACCTGGAAGTGAAAGTTGGCATTTCCAAAGGCAGCCAGATGACTCCGAACCTCGCCGACAGAGCAGAGACCCTCGTAAAGAAATACTACGCAGAGAAAGGCTATCTGAACACCATCGTAAAAGTCAACCAGACCGATGATCCGAATCTGCCCGGCTACGTGAAAGTAGCAATCGACGTGGACAAGAAGGAGAAGACCAAAGTCAATGCCATCTACCTGACCGGTAATGACGCTCTTTCACACAACAAGATCAACCACGCCATGAAGAAGACCAATGATAACAACATCATCAACTTCTTCAGAACCAAAAAGTTCGTAGCAGAAGAATTCGAGAAAGACAAGCAGTCCGTAATAGAGAAATACAACGAAATAGGCTATCGCGACGCTTATATCATTTCCGACTCGGTAGTTCCCTGCCCCGACGATCCGACAAAGGTGGACATCTACCTGAACATCTCGGAAGGCCAGAAATACTACTTCCGCAACATCCAGTGGGTGGGCAACACCGTTTACCCGTACGAGACCCTCGACATGGTGCTCGGCATCAAGAAGGGCGATGTTTACAACCTCAAAGAGCTCAACAAGCGACTCAACGAGGATGATGATGCGGTAAGCAAGATGTATACCGACCGCGGTTACCTCTTCTTCAGCGTAGACCCCGTGGAAATCAAAATCGACGGCGACTCAATCGACTACGAGATGCGTATGTACGAAGGTAAGCCGGCAACCATCAACGAGGTGAACATCGTAGGCAACACCCGTGTTTACGAGCACGTAGTCCGCCGCGAGCTTTACACCAAGCCCGGCCAGCTCTATTCTCAGTCTGACATTATGCGTTCGCTCCGTGAGCTTGCGCAGATGGGCCACTTCGATCAGGAAAAACTCGTGCCGGACATTCAGCCGAATCCTGAAGACGGAACGGTAGACGTAACCTATCAGCTCGAAACCAAATCGTCGGACCAGATCGAGTTCTCACTCGGTTGGGGTGCAACGGGTCTCGTAGGCTCGCTTGGCTTGAAGTTCACCAACTTCGCTATCCAGAACCTCTTCAACAAGAAATCTTACCGCATCGTGCCACAAGGTGAAGGCCAGACGTTCAGCATCAACGCCCGCACCAACGGTGTTTACTATACATCCGCATCTATCTCATTCCTGGAGCCGTGGCTCGGCGGAAAGCGTCCTAACTCGCTGAGTGCCAGCATCTATTTTGCTTCTCAGACCGGTTACTCGAAGCGCTATTTGGAAGCTTACCAGAGCCTCTACAACAGCTATTCGAGCTACTATGGCGGTTACGGCTACGGATATGGCTACGGCTACGGCGGCTATGGCGGATACGGCAATTCCGACTACTATCAGCAGCTGATGGAGCAGGAAGCCGACCCGGATCAGTATCTGCGTACATTGGGTGCTTCGATCGGTTACGGCAAGCGCTTGCACTGGCCGGATGACTACTTCACCTTCTACGGCGACATCAGCTACCAGCTCTACATGATGAAGGCTTGGCCTTATCTGCTTGTAAGCGACGGCCTTTGCCACAACCTCGCCATTACGCTCAACCTCTCGAGAAACTCCATTGATAACCCGATTTATACCCGTCGCGGTTCGCAATTCAGCCTCAGCCTGAAGATTACCCCGCCATGGTCGCTCATGAACAAGAAAGACTACAGCACGATGGGTGTAAACGAGCGCTACAACCTGCTGGAATACCACAAGTGGAAGTTCTCGGGCAAGGTGTTCACCCCGCTCACAAAAGACTCCAAGCTCGTGTTGATGGCCCGTGCTGAGTTCGGCTATCTGGGCCATTACAACAAGTATGCGAAATCGCCGTTCGAGTCGTTCTATATGGGTGGCGACGGCATGAGCAGCTACTCCAGCTATTCGACCGACTACATCTCCATGCGCGGTTACCAATCAGGCTCGCTCACCCCGTATGATCCGGTGGTAGGCAGAAACCTCGGTTACGTTTACAACAAATACACGATGGAGCTCCGTTACCCGATTTCGCTCGAACAGAACGCAACGATCTGGGTGCTCGGTTTCGCAGAAGCCGGCAACTGCTGGGCAGACATCAAGCAGTTCAATCCGTTTGATCTGAAGCGTTCGCTCGGTCTGGGTGTACGAATCTATCTGCCGATGTTCGGCTTGATGGGTATCGACTGGGGCTGGGGCTTCGACCAGATCAACGGCAGCGACCAATACGGCAAGAGCCAGTTCCACTTCGTGCTCGGTCAGGAACTTTAACACAAACAAGCAAATAATCGATTATGCGACGACTTCTATATATCGTATGTGCGCTCATGTGCGCCTTGCTCATTTCGCCCCAAAGCGCCGAAGCTCAGAAAGTGGCATACGTGGATATGCAATATATCCTCAAGAATCTCCCACAATATGAGACTGCCAACGAGCAGCTTTCCATGATTTCAAAGCGCTGGCAGAAAGAGATCGATGCGCTCACGCAGGAAGCCCGCCTTCTGGAAACCAACTATCAGACCGAGCAGATTTTCCTCTCGCCCGACCTGAAGAAAAAGCGCGAGGAGGAGATTCTGCAGAAGCAGAACGAGGCCCTCGAGCTGAAGCGCAAATACTTCGGCAAAGACGGCGAACTCTTCAAGAAGCGCGAAGCGCTCATCCGACCTATTCAGGATGAGATATACCAGGCTATTCAAGAAATAGCAGGCGACAAGAAATATGATGTAGTAAAAGACCGATCGGCAGATCCTGCACTTATCTACATGTCGTCGAAACTGGACATTTCCGACCAGGTTCTCCAGAAACTCGGGGCCCTCTAAAAGTCCACTCTACGTCCACTGAAGGTCTACTCGGATATTGCTTGAGGTTGTGCTATTTCATTCTGGCACGCTCTTTGCAAGACCGGAGTAAAACAACAGAAAAAAGAATAATAATAAACTAAAAACAATACAGAAATGAAGAAACTTTTCGTAATCCTCGCACTTGCATTGCCAATGCTCGCAAGCGCACAGAAACTCGGCCACATCAACACTCAGGAACTTTTCGTTCAGATGCCGGAGCTCAACAGTGTAAAAGCTAAGATGGACACTCTCCAATCGATGTATGAGAACCAGCTCGCATCCATGCAGGAAGAGTTCAACAAGAAAGTACAGGAGTTCCAGCAGGGCCAGGCAACCATGACCGACGGTGTAAAGGAATTCCGTCAGCAGGAGCTCGCTGACCTCGAGCAGCGCATCCAGACTTTCTATCAGACCGCTCAGCAGGATATCCAGAAGAAGCAGCAGGAATACCTCGCTCCTATTCAGGAGAAGATGGCCAAAGCTATCGAGAACGTAGGTCAGGAGAAGGGCTTCACCTATATCTTCGACTCTGCAGCCATGCTTTATATCGCTCCGGAAGCAAACGACCTGATGAGCGACGTGAAGGCTAAGCTCGGCATCAAATAAAAATGGCTGACGGCTACCTGGAGAGCCACTATTCCGACTACGAAAAACGGAAGGCGGAATGGCTCAAAAAACACGGTAAGAAGAGCGTTTCCAGAGACGTTTCCGATCCCTGGAACGACAGATAGGCAGCCCAACGGCTGCAAATAGCACTTGTTCGAGAAAGGGCAAGTGCTATAAGATTTTAATACAACAAACAAAAAAACTATGGTAGAAACACTTCAAAAAACGCTGCGCGACAATGCAGTTGCGCGTTGGACGGTGCTCATCCTCGTAGCTTCGATGATGTTCTTCGCTTACATGTTCGTAGACATCCTTTCCCCGCTTGCATCTGTTCTTGAACAGACTCGCGGTTGGGATCAGGGTGTATTCGGAACCTATGCTTCGGGCGAGTATCTGCTGAACGTATTCGGCTTCCTCATCCTTGCCGGCATCATCCTCGACAAGATGGGCGTCCGCTTTACGGGCACCCTCTCCGCATCGCTCATGGTAATAGGCGCAGCAATCAAATATGTAGGTATCAGCGAATGGTTTGACGCCAACAACATCAGTTGGCTCAACAGCTGGTGGACTTCTATGCCGGGTTCGGGCAAAATGGCCATGTTCGGCTTCATGATCTTCGGCTGCGGCTGCGAGATGGCCGGCACGACGGTAAGCAAGATTCTCGCAAAGTGGTTTAAGGGCAAAGAGATGGCATTGGCAATGGGCCTTGAGATGGCAATTGCCCGCATCGGCGGGTTTGCGGCCATGTGGTCGGCTCCGAAGTTCGCTCCGAGCTTTGCTCTGGCAGACGGCACCCAGTCGGTTGTAGCTCCGCTTCTTTTCGCAAGCTGCCTGCTGGTAGTAGGCTTGATTAACTTCCTGGTATTCACCGTAATGGACAGCAAGTTCGACAAACAGCTCGTCAAGATCGGCGAGGTAGCAGACGAAGGCGGCGAGGATGAGTTCCACGTATCCGATCTGGCTCAGATTTTCAAGAGCAAGATGTTCTGGATCATCGCTCTCCTCTGCGTGCTCTACTACTCGGCAATCTTCCCGTTCCAGCGTTTCGCGACGAACTTCCTCGAAGAGACCCTTCAGATGTCGAACGACGAGGCTGCCGGCATGTTCAAGTGGTTCCCGATTCTGGCCATGGTACTCAC
>JAGHUE010000007.1 GCA_018064985.1 Candidatus Colicola faecequi
CATCCTGATGACGAGCAAGCTTGGGAAGAACAGGAATCTCTCGGCAAGAATGAAATGTGGTACGTAGATTCCGCATCGGCCGCAGATGCCTCTGTCATCAGCGGTTTTGTTCGTGACATGTCGGCTGAAGCAGTTGAGCAATCGCTTGCGAATGGTGATATTCTGTCATGTTTGGCCGGCTATTCTGTAAAAGGTGGCGATGTAATAAACATCAATACCGGTACGGTTCACGCTCTCAAGAAAGGTACTATTGTGGCCGAAATTCAAGAGAATAGCGACGTTACCTACCGGCTCTACGATTATGATCGGGTAGGACAAGACGGAAAGAAGCGTCCGCTTCACATTTCGCAGGCTCTTCGCGCGCTTCATTACGAGGCTTCTAAGCATGCGGTTGTGCATCCCGACTATAGGCTCAATACGGTTACTAACCTAAAACGATGCCGATTCTTCACGGTAAATGCCATTGATTTGGATCGCCCGCTGCAGCGTGATTATGCTCCCCTTGACAGTTTTGTTATTTACATGTGTGTAGAAGGTGCTGTTCAGGTTGACGCGCTTGATGCGGAAGAAGAGCGCGAGGTGAACTTGGCGAAAGGTGAAGCCCTTCTTATTCCTGCTTGCCTCAACGACATAGTGCTTCGCAATACTTCCGGCAATGCTCGCATTCTGGAGATTTATGTAGAACCTGACTTGGATTAATTCCGTATACAGATGGATATACTTGATAAGATTGAAGGCCTCGAAGCCAAGTTTCATGAAGTGGGTTTGCTGATTACTGACCCTTCGGTGATTGCAGATCAGGCGCGTTATGTTCGTCTTAATAGGGACTATCGTGAGCTTGAGAAAGTACTCCAGTCAGCGGCTCGCTACAAGCAGGCAGTTCTTTCGCTCGAGGAAGCTAAACAGTTGCTTTATTCCGAGCAGGATCCGGAACTTCGTGAGATGGCGAAGATGGAAATCGACGAACTTGAGCCGAAGATTCCCGCTCTTGAAGAGGAAATCAAACTGATGCTCCTTCCGCAGGATAAAGAAGACGGCAAGAATGTTGTGATGGAAATCCGTGGTGGTACGGGTGGCGATGAAGCGGCACTTTTTGCCGGCGACCTATTCCGCATGTATACCAAATATTTCGAGATCAAAGGCTGGAAGTACAGCATATCCTCTTTTACAGAGGGCTCGGCCGGTGGCTTCAAAGAGATTATTTTCAACGTGACCGGTGAAAACGTTTATGCTACGTTGAAATATGAGTCGGGTGTTCATCGCGTACAGCGTGTTCCTGCTACTGAAACGCAGGGCCGAATCCATACCTCGGCTGCTACCGTTGCCGTATTGCCCGAAGCTGATGAGTTTGAGGTGCAGATCAACGAAGGAGAAATCAAGTGGGATACGTTCCGTAGTGGAGGTGCCGGTGGACAGAATGTCAACAAAGTGGAGTCCGGCGTCCGCTTACGATACAATTGGAAGAACCCAATCACCGGTGAAGTTCAGGAGATTCTTATCGAGTGTACGGAGACGCGCGATCAGCCGAAAAATAAAGAACGCGCGCTCTCGCGCTTGCGCACGCAAATCTACGATAAGGAGCATCAGAAATATATTGATGATATCGCGGCTCGTCGTAAGACGATGGTTTCTACCGGCGATAGGTCTGCCAAAATTCGCACTTACAACTATCCCCAGGGACGTATTACCGATCATCGCATTGGCTTTACCATCTACAACCTTTCCGGTTTTATGGATGGCGATATCCAGGCTGTCATCGATGCGCTTCAGGTTGCTGAAAATACCGAGCGACTCAAAGAAGCTGAACTTTGATCCGGATACTTTTCCCGACTTTTTTTTGCAAAATATTTACGCATCAATCAATTAACCGTGTATCTTTTTTATGCACCAGAAATAGCCGCTACGCTCACGCTCCCCGAAGAGGAGAGCCAGCATTGCGTGCAGGTACTTCGCGCGCAAGCGGGAGAGAAAATCTTAGTGACAGATGGGGTGGGTACGCTCTATGAATGCGAGATAACCAATCCGCACAGAAAACATTGTGAAGTCTGTATTCTTCACAGCGAAACCCCGGAAGCACTTCATGAAGGATACGTACACGTAGCCATTGCACCTACGAAGAACATCGATCGACTGGAGTGGATGATTGAAAAAACCACCGAAATGGGGATAGATGAGATTACGCCCATCCTTTGTGAACATTCTGAGCGTAAGACGGTCAATGAGGAGCGTCTTCATAAAATTATGATAGCCGCGGCCAAACAGTCGCTGAAGACAGCATTCCCACGTCTCAATCCGCTGACTTCTTTGAACGATTTGTTCGCTTCTGTCAGGGAGGAAGACCGGTTTATCGCTCACTGTATGAGCGATGAGGAGCAATCATCTTTGCAGGCCAACTACCGTCCTACAGAAGGAAAAGAGGCGCTTTGGCATCAGATTCGTAGAGGAAAGCACACGCTCATTTTGATTGGTCCAGAGGGTGATTTCTCTCCTCGGGAAGTTGAGCAGGCGCTCAGTTGTGGTTTCGTTCCCGTTTCGCTAGGCAAGGCCAGACTTCGTACAGAGACGGCAGGAATCGCAGCTTGTCATACGGCCATTCTGCTCAATTCATGAGCTGAAAAACAGAAAAAAATAAGATTACCGCACGAAAAGAGTGAAATGGTAAGAAATTTGGCTTTCTTTTTATAGAAAATATGGTGCATTGTTTGCATAAATGAAAAAAACATTGTAACTTTGCAACGCAGCATGTAGTGGTTGCTGCTTAAAAACTGTAGTAGTAATGTTTCCTCAAATTGAAAATTCGCTTTATTTTGCATCCCTTGTTGTACTGGGTGTCGTTTGTCTCTTTACGGGAATCGGTCTGGTTGTGGGGTGTTTGAATATCGGTAATCATAAACTGGATGCCAATTACGTTCGCTCTCGCCATTGGATGGCTACAGCGATGGGATTGCTGTTGGTTTGTGTGTTCATTCATTATCACTATCATCTTCGTGAGTTTGACAATACGGTTGGTACTGCGGTTACTCTGGCTTTTTATTATGCCATAAGTCGCTTTTTCGGCTTGGCGCTTATAACTATCTGCAATCCTGCATATGCAACGAATGCTCGTATCTATACTGATATCCTTAAATCTCTTGCGTTGGTTGGCGTTCTTGGATTGTCATATCATTACGGAAGTCCGGTACTTTTTCATGTTTTGGTAGTTGTTGCAGCGTTGGTTTTCTTCGCTGATACTGCTGTGATGGCTATGTATTTTCTTAGATATTACAGAAATTTACGGTTGAATTTTTCCAATTATTACGCCGAGAGTTACGAAGCATATATCAATTGGATGCCGTTGGCTACGTTTTTCGCTGCGCTTATCGGTTTCTCTGCCCCTTTGTTTCCGTTCATGTCAAAGTTGCTGATTGCAGGATTCAACGCAGTGGCCGCATTGGTTTTCCTCTACGTGTTCATGTGCTACGAACGATTCATAGTTTTTGCTGGATTTCATGGACATTCTTCAACGCAGAGTTCGGTTATTTCAGATGTGTCGAATGACGCCGACGGCTCTAAACAGGAGACAGGCACACTTCTGCCGACTGCTGTGATTGAAAAGCTTGAGCAATGGATTGCTGAAAAAGGCTATTGCAGGCAAGATATCAATATTCGCGATCTGGCGCGTATGCTCAGCACGAATCGTACATATTTGAGCGGGTATATCAACAGTAATTATCATCAGTCTTTTCGCACCTGGATCACTACGCTTCGCATAGAAGAGGCGAAGCGCCAGTTGAAAGAATCGGATATCAACATAGAAGCGTTATCCTCTGATCTTGGATATTGTAGCATTTCTGCTTTCTTACGTGCTTTTCAGGGAGTTACTGGTCTTACTCCGGATGATTACCGTAAGCGTGGTTGAGGCTATCGGAATTATAAAAAAAGAGCATCTCTTGCGGGATGCTCTTTTTTGTATGTTTCCTGCCATGTTTTGAAGGAGGAAATGTGTCTTCCTTATTCCGGCTTAACCGATACTTCTTTTATTTGGTTGATTTCCTGTGGAAGTTTTACCGTGTAAAGTACAGCCTCTGATTGGCGATAAGTGTTACGTTTCTTTTGGCCTGCGGCATAAACGAAACTCTCTACAGTAATTACGCGTTGATTGATTTCGTCCAGACGGGTATGTTGCACGAACGGGCCGCCCATTGCTGCTCCGCCTTTCATTTTCCATAAGCCGCGTAGCTCGGCGCAGTAGTTGCCGCCATTTATTCCGATAGCCTTGAACTGTGGTGGGAAATGCTTGTACTCAGTGCCCATGTAGCTGCCTTCTACGTAGCCGTCGATACGTTTCAATACCGAGTCGCGTTTTTCACAGAGAAACTCGCGGGTGAAAGTATTCGGGTCAGTGTAAGGATAGGCCCAAATTACAATATCGCGTCGTTTCGGACCGTTATCGTTGCAGCACCAGATAAAGTCATCGTCTTCGCGAATAAGCTGATAGTCCGATGGAATTTTGATTTGAATGCCGAATTTTTTCTGTACTTTTTCCGTAGCATCGTGGTTGCAGAACGTAGAGTAGAACGAAGCTTGACGGGTGAGCTCCTGGCGGAGGAAATACTGCTGGATTTCTTCGGCCTTCTCGTTGATAAACTCCGTAAGCTGTTCTTTATCGGGCGCAGTAAGGATTGCTACAGCTTGCGGGTGTGCATATCGGTCTGTCTTGTAGTGAAGGCGAGGTTGGGTATATCGGTCGGGATTGACTTCCACAATCAGGATGTTTCGTACAGATTTGAGAGCGTCGTCAAATGCATTGAGCTGCGCCTGCATCACGGTGAAGTAGCTTTCCATCTGCGGCATGCACGGCATGTCGGCCTCCAGATATGCACGGAGAGTGTCGCCGGCTGCACCCTCCCAATATTCGTTGTCCATCACTACGAGCACTTCGTAGATACTACCCGTAGCAGTCACTTTGAAAGTGCCTTTTTCTTTGCAACCGGTCAGCAGTATGCCGATGGTGCAAACGAGAATAATGCAGATTTTTTTCATATCTCCGTTTGATTTTATGCTTGCTGTTCTCTTGCTGCTCGTTCTGCTGCGATACGCTCTTCGCGTTCTCGCTTAGCCTCTGCAGGATTGAACCCCTTGAATTCGCGACGTTCGCGCTTTTCGGGAGCTGGTTCTTTGATTGGTAACGGATTGGCTGTGAGTTCATTATATTGCTCTCTGCGCTTGAGAATATCTACAGCCATGCAGAGCGCGTGAACGAACGACTGATAGGATGCAATGTCTTTACCGGCAAGGTCATAAGCAGTTCCGTGATCCGGCGACGTGCGTACGATATGCAGGCCTGCTGTGTAGTTTACGCCATCCATGTCCAAACTCTTGAAAGGGATGAGTCCCTGGTCATGGTACATAGCTAGTACGGCATCAAAATGAGCATATTTCCCGCTTCCGAAAAATCCGTCGGCAGAGTAGGGACCAAAGGCCAGGATACCTTCCTCCTTTGCCTGTTTGATAGCCGGAATGATGGTGGTCTGCTCCTCTTCTCCAATCAGGCCGTTATCGCCGGCATGTGGATTGAGGGCCAAAACGGCAATTCGTGGCTTCCTGATGGTGAAGTCTCGAGTGAGTGTCTCCTCCAGCGTGTGGAGTTTCCGAAGGATGCGCTCCTGACTTACGAACGATGCCACTTTGCTGATAGCCACGTGGTTGCACACCAATGCTACCTTCATCTGGTCGCTCACCATCATCATCAGCGAGTCTTTGTTCTCTTCGCCGAATCGTTTGGTGAGGTATTCTGTATGGCCGGAGAACTTGAACTCGTCGGATTGTATGTTCTCTTTGTTGATAGGAGCCGTCACAATTGTGTCTACCAACCCGGCTTCGAGGTCATCACACGCTTGCTTGAGCGCGAGAAAAGACGCTTTGCCGCCTTCCTTGGTTGATTTACCGATGGAGAGTGGGGTATTGTCCGGGTAGCAGTTTATGATTGAAAGCTTGCCGGGCTGGGCATCGCGGGCGTTCTTGACTACGTTGAGCTGAATCTGCCAATCCTCACCCAGCATTTTCATATGCTGACGGAGAATGTTGAGGTTGCCGTATACTACCGGGCGGCATTGCTCGAGGATGTACGGATTGGCAAGTCCCTTGATAATGATCTCATAGCCAACGCCGTTCGGGTCGCCCGAAGTGATAGCTACAATAGGCAGCGGTGCTTTCGGATCGTTCGACGGAGCAGGACGATTGGTATTGTTAGTATAGTCCATAATGCACTTTTTCGTATTGGAGTTTGTCTATTTCGCGCGGCTTGCGCTCTTCGTTTTTGTAGCCTACCGAGATAATGCAAACAATGCTGAGGTGCTCCGGAATGTTGAGAAGGCTGCGTACGAGTTGTTCTGCAGTCTCTTCGCTATCATCTTTCACCATTCGATCGAGTACTTGTACCCAGCAAGCGCCCAAGCCCAGGTCTTCAGCTGCGAGGAGTATGTTTTCTGCGGCAATGGCGCAATCGAATTTCCAGGTGTCGGAAACGGAAGCGTCGGCGCAGATTACAATGCCGAGCGGACTGCCGCTTAGCATGCTCGAACCGTAGGTTCGGCAGCCGGCCATCTCCGTGAGTTTATCGTGGTCGGTTACTACTACGAACTCCCACGGGTTGAGGCGTTTGCCGGCAGGCGACATAAGTGCCGCCTGCATCAGCTTTTCTATCTTTTCGGGCTCCACGGGCTGCTCCGTATATTTGCGGATGCTGCGACGTTGGCGAGCCAATTCGAGGAAATCGGTCATGAGTAAGTGAGGAATTGTAAATTGATGTTCTTATCGGAGTGCTGCGAGCAGTTCCTCCATTGCTGCCTGAAGGCCTTCCTTGTTTCTGCCGCCTGCAGTAGCCATCCAAGGCTGACCGCCGCCACCGCCCTGAATATGCTTGGCTGCGCTCTTGATCATCTGGCCGGCATTCAAACCTGCTTCGATGAGCGGCTGGCTCAGGAATACGGCAATCTGAGGCTTATCTGCATCTTCCGTAGCGGCAATTACTGCAAACTTCACATCTGTAAACTTGCCCTTCAGAAGCGGCAATACACTGCGAATCATGGTGTTGTCTGCCTGACCGTCAATCTTTACGATCTTTACGCCGTTCTCATCTACGGCCATTCCGATCAGTTTGTCGCGATACTGCATCACGCGCTCTGCCATGAATTCCTCAATCTGCTTCTTCAAGCCCTGATTCTCTTCCAAAGCCTTTCGGATAGCGCCGGCGAGGTCGGGGGCATTGTTGAACATGGCCTTGAGGCCATTCAGCATGTCGAGCTGCTCGTAGTGGAGTTTGTCCACACCCGCACCGGTTACTGCCTCGATACGGCGTACGCCTGCGGCTACGGAGGTTTCCATCACGATGCGTACGCTGCCGATGCGGCCGGTGCTCGACACGTGGCAACCGCCGCAGAGCTCGATCGACGGACCGTATTTGATTACGCGCACGTCATCGCCGTACTTTTCGCCGAAGAGAGCCATTGCGCCCATTGCCTTTGCCTCGGCAATCGGAGTGTGGCGGCTTTCCTCGAGTTTGTAGTCTTCGCGGATGAGCTTGTTGGCAAGAATCTCCACTTTGCGGAGTTCTTCCGGAGTCACTTTCTGGAAATGGCTGAAGTCGAAGCGGAGCGAGTCGGGCGTTACGAGCGAACCCTTCTGCTCTACGTGCTCACCGATCACCTGGCGGAGTGCATAATGAATAAGGTGAGTAGCGGAGTGGTTGCATGCGATAGCCTGCCGACGTTCTGCGTCAACGGCTGCAATCATTTTATTTTCAATGCCTTCCGGAAGTTCCTTCGTGATTACCACCGGCAGACCGTTTTCGCGCTTGCAGTCGGTTACATGTACGTTTCCGAGCATGCCGGTATCACCTACCTCACCGCCCATTTCTGCGTAGAACGGAGTCTTCGAGAGAACAATCTGATAATACGAACCGCTCTTCTGCGTAACCTGACGGTAGCGGAGTACTTCGGTCTCTACGCTGAGTTCATCATAGCCGACAAACTCGGTGTCGCCTTCCTTCAGCACGGTCCAGTCGCCCAGATCCTGCTTGTTGGCGGAGCGGCCCATTTCTTTCTGGTGCTCGAGGGCTTTGTTATATTCTTCTTCGTTGGTGGTGAAGCCGTTTTCGCGGAGAATAAGTTCCGTGAGGTCAAGCGGGAAGCCGTAGGTGTCTTTCAGCGTAAATACGTCTACGCCCGAAATCTCCTTGAGGCCCTTCTTCTTTGCATCGTCCATGAGCTTCTGCAGAAGGTTGATACCCTTGTCGAGGGTGCGGAGGAACGATTCCTCCTCGCTCTTGATTACCGGCACAATCTGCTGCTCCTGCTTCTTCAGTTCCGGATAAGCGGTACCGAGATCCTGAATCAGCTGCGGGATGAGCAGATAAAGGAATGCCTCGCGCTGACCGAGGAAGGTATAGCCGTAACGTACTGCACGTCTGAGGATTCGGCGGATTACGTAACCTGCCTTCTCGTTGGAAGGAAGCTGGCCGTCGGTAATGGCGAAAGCGATGGTGCGGATG
>JAGHUE010000174.1 GCA_018064985.1 Candidatus Colicola faecequi
GTCTACGAGTTCGGCGGCGGACGCATACGCGAACACCTCTGCGGCGTCTACGAATTCCTCGAACCCAAAAAACTCCAGGAGCTCCAAGCGCTCGAACGCCAAAACGCATAACACCTATGACACGATCACTCCTCCGCGCCTTCGCCGCACTCTGCTGCGCCGCCCTCCTCTTTGCATGCGAACCCGCCGGCACCCCCGCACCGGTCTTCACCCCCGAGGGCGCCATCGCTGGCGGACTCTTCTCCGTTTCCGATGCCCGCCACGTACAATTCTCCAGAGGCAACCTCCGCTATCAGCCCTCCACCGGCATCTGGTCCTTCGCGTCCGAGCAGTTCGAGTCCGTCGGTGCCGCCAACAGCAGCATCGGCCCCGCATACAACGGCTGGATCGACCTTTTCGGATACGGCACCGGAAATAATCCTACCCTCGTCTCCACCGATCCCGACGACTATCCCATCTACCCCTTCGCCGACTGGGGAGCCAACCCCATCGCCAACGGTGGCAACCGTCCCGGTCTCTGGCGCACACTCTCTGCCGGCGAATGGAACTATCTGCTCGATTTCCGCCCCGATGCACGCAACCTCCGCGCCTATGCGATCATCCGCTCCGGCAACGATTCCATCAGCGGACTCATCCTCCTTCCCGATGAATGGGTCACACCCAAGAAACTAGATTTCTTCACCACCGATCTCAATCAGATCAATGTCTTCACCCTCAAAGGATGGAGCATCATGCAGGCTGCCGGCGCCGTCTTCCTGCCCGCCACCGGCCTTCGCGATACGGACGACGGCAACGCAGTGAACTATCCGAAAAGCGGCTGCTATTGGGCCCACGACCCTTTCGACGACGGTCTGGCATTCTACTTCAGTTTCAATTCTTCCGGGCATACCGCCAACACCCTCAGCCCCCGAACCACCGGCATGGCCGTCCTGCTCGTTCAGGATAAATAACCCCCGTCCCGCAACACTCCATCCGTGTCCATCCGCCTGATTCGCGGTTAATCATTCTCCCTATGTCCAAACCCGTAGCAAAAACCAACGTCGCCCGTCTTCTCGACGCCGCCAAGATACCCTACGAACTCGTTCCCTACGAGGTCGACGAGTCCGACCTCTCCGCCATCCACGTCGCAGCCCAACTCGGCGAGGACGTCGACCGTGTCTTCAAAACCCTCGTCCTCACCGGCGACAAGGTCCGCAATTTCGTCTGCGTCATCCCCGGCGCCATGGAGCTCGATCTCAAGAAAGCCGCCCGCATCAGCGGCAACAAGTCGTGCGACCTCATTCCCATGAAGGAGCTTCTCCCCCTCACCGGCTACATCCGCGGCGCCTGCTCCCCCATCGGCTTGAAGAAACCCTTCCCCACTTATATCGACGAGACCTGCCAGCTCTTCCCTTCCATCTTCGTCTCCGCCGGCCAGCGTGGCCTCCAGCTCCATATCAGCACCTCCGACCTCATCCGCTACGCCTCCCTCACCCTCGCCGATCTCACCCTCTGACTTTCCACCTCTGGCGTCAGTCTCTGACTTTCCGCCCTCGCGCACACATACGCATACAAAACAGAAAGGACAGCCGATCGGCTGTCCTTTCTGTTTTTTCAAACGAGGCTAAAAATGCCTTAAAATGAACTTGAGTGCAATCCACCCCACCACAAGGAGGATCAACAACATTCTGTTGTCGCGCATACCCCGGGGCACATCTTTTCCATTTTCCTTCCAGAAACCGAGAATCTCTTCTTTGTATCTGTCGCCATCCTCCAGACTGGTAGTCGGGATAATTACTACGCGCATCTTGCTCGTCGCTACAAACTGCAGCATCACGAAGCGGTCGAAGAAAAGGGCGGAATCCAGCTCATACCATGGGCAAGTGACTGCAGCCTCCAAGTACGTCTCTTCGCTATCTTCGTCTACTTTCTCAACCACATAGCTCACGCCATCTTCTCTTATTCCGATACATATCTCCGATTCTTCCATCTCCATAAACATATGGGCGGCATACATTGCCGTGCCGGAAAAGATTACCACCACCAGCACAGCGAGATCAATATCACGTACCACTCCATCATCAGTGCACATAGCCCGATGGCAAAACCGGCCACCACATAGCCATACCACGGCCATGCAAAAATGCCTTGCAAATAATAGCGGACATACTCCCAATAGCCTTTTTCTGTCCAAAGATCGAACAAACGGACCTCGGGCAACGTGCCCTCAGGCTGATAAGAACGTACTGTCTTCCGAGTGAATTTTTCCATATAGCATTTATTCTGTTAATTATATTTTCTTACCTACCGCTCAAATACATATCTCCTCCTCCCAGCGAATTGATAGGTTTTATCGGCACTTGGCGGAGGTTGTCGGATAAATCGTCGGGTAGCCCTGTGATAATTGCAAGCCGTTCAAGGGATGCAATCCCGCGTTTTTGCAATTATAAGGGCGCGACGTTATTTATCCCCAACCGCAGTCTCGCCGTAAAATCTATCAACGAGCGTTAGTGCGTTTATTGAGGCTATCGGTGAGCGACATCAATTCATCCCTGAGTGCCGCTGCTTCGATGAAGTTGAGCTCCTTGGCAGCCTGCAGCATCTGCTTGCGGGTCTGCTCGATGGTCTTCTTGAGCTCCTTCTCGCTCATGGCCTCCACTATCGGAGTGCGCACAGCCTCGTATATCTTCTTCACCTCAAACTGCTTCTGCTCCTCGCCGGCCGCCTTCGAGAGACCCGCCAGCGGGTTGGCGTCGGCCGTTGCACCGCCTACGGCGTGCGGCGTGATGCCGTGTGCCTCGTTGTATGCCATCTGGATGCCGCGCCTGCGCGCCGTCTCATCTATCGTCTGCTGCATCGCGGGCGTTATGGTATCGGCATACATGATCACCTTGCCGTGCACATGTCGGGCGGCGCGGCCGGCCGTCTGCGTCAGGCTTCGCCTGTCGCGGAGGAAACCGCTCGAATCGGCATCGAGGATAGCTACGAGGCTCACTTGCGGGAGGTCCAGGCCTTCGCGCAGCAGGTTCACACCCACCAGCACGTCATACACGCCTTTCCTCAGGTCTTCCATTATCTGCACGCGCTCGATGGTATCCACGTCGGAGTGGATATAGGCGCATCGGATGCCGTATTTCCTCAGATAAGCGTCCAGCTCTTCGGCCATGCGCTTCGTCAGCGTCGTCACCAGCACGCGCTCGTTCACTTCTATGCGTTGGTTGATCTCTTCCAGCAGGTCGTCCACCTGATTCTTGCTCGGACGCACGTCTATCTCCGGGTCAAGAAGACCCGTCGGCCTTATCACCTGCTCCACAATCACGCCGCCCGATTTCTCGAGCTCGTAATCCGCCGGCGTCGCGCTCACGAAGATGGTTGTCCGGTCGGACACTTCATCGGCCTGCTCGTCGGAGAGATATACGGCATGTTCCCATTCCCGGAACGTCATCGGGCGGTTGTCCCGTGCCGCCGGCAGACGGAAACCGTAGTATACCAGGTTGTTCTTGCGGGCTGCGTCGCCGCCGGCCATCGCACCTATCTGCGGCACCGTCACGTGGCTCTCGTCCACCACCAGCATCATGTCTTTCGGGAAATAATCGAGCAGGCAATACGGACGGCTGCCGGGCTCACGCCCGTCGAAATAGCGGCTGTAGTTCTCTACGCCCGAGCAGTAGCCCAACTCCTGAATCATCTCCAGGTCGTATTTCACGCGCTCTTCGATGCGCTTCGCTTCCAGGTCTCTTCCTTCCGAGATGAACTCCAGCACCTGCTGACCGAGGTCGTGCTTGATCTGGCTGATAGCGCCTTCCACGCGCTCTTTCGTCGTGTTGAAGATCGAGGCCGGGTAGATATTGATGTAGTCGAAGTCGTCCAGCTTCCGTCCGTCGGCCGGATCGAACGTGTATATCTCGTCGATGTCGTTGCCCCAGAAACTGATGCGGATGCAATAGTCGGCATAAGCCAGGAAGATGTCCACCGTGTCGCCCTTCACGCGGAACGTGCCGCGCCTCAGGTCGATGTCCGAACGCGTGTATTGCGAGGCCACCAGTTGCAGCAGAAACTCATCCCTCACCATCGGGATGTTCTTGTCCACCAGTATCGCGTTCTGCGAGAAATCCTGCGGGTTACCGATGCCGTAGAGGCAGCTCACCGAGCTCACTACTATCACGTCCCTTCGTCCGCTCAGTAGCGCCGAGATGGCGCTCAGTCGAAGCTTCTCTATCTCCTGATTGATGCTTAGGTCTTTCTCGATGTAGGTGTCCGAACTCGGGATATACGCCTCCGGCTGGTAGTAGTCGTAATACGATACGAAATACTCCACCGCATTCTCGGGGAAGAATGCCTTCATCTCCGAATACAGCTGTGCCGCCAGCGTCTTGTTGTGGCTCAGTATGAGCGTCGGACGGTTCACTTCGCGAATCACGTTCGCTACGGTGAACGTCTTGCCCGAACCGGTTACGCCCAGCAGCGTCTGAGCGCGCTCGCCGTTCATCACGCCCTCCACCAGCTGCTTGATAGCCTCCGGCTGATCGCCCGTAGGCGCATACTTGCTATGTAGGATAAATTCTTCGTGCATAATGCCTTTAAGGTTTGGTTTCTTTTTTCATTACAAAGATAGCTCAAATTATTGGAATTTGCAAATTCATTTGTAAAATTTTAATAATAATGCCGTCTATCTTAGTTCCCTTGCGGAATGAAAGATAGCTCAAATTATTGGAATTTGCAAATCCGCTCGTCTTTTTTCCTCTTTTCCTGTCTTTCACTACGAAAAAAGGAGCACTCTCGTGCTCCTTTGGTAATAATCTGCGTCTGCAAATTATTTCTTAACGATACGCTCGGGAATACGAGCCTTCTTACCGGTGAGGTTGCGCAGATAGTAAAGCTTAGCGCGACGTACTTTACCGTACTTGTTGACGCTGATCGACTCAATGAACGGAGAGTCCATCGGGAAGATACGCTCTACGCCTACGTTGCCCGACATCTTGCGAACGGTGAAACGCTTCTTGTCCTCAGAGCCGCTGATCTTGATTACATCACCACGGAACTCCTGTACACGCTCCTTGTTACCTTCCTTGATACGATAAGCTACGGTTACGGTGTCACCAGCCTTGAATGCCGGGAACTCTTTCTTCTCGCCGGCGAATGCCTGTTCGGCAATCTTAATTAAATCCATTGTTGTATAAAACGTTTTATATGTCCCTCACGGGACGGTTAAGCACAATACGCATCACCTCAAACGCTAAGTTTTTCCAGCGAAAAACCGCTCAGCGAGAGGCGTATGGCCGTAATCGGTTGCAAAATTACTACAATTTTTTGGAATGACAAAGAAAATCTTATTTTTTTTGGCATTTTAATAAAAATTTGGCCTGTAATTTAGAGCGATAGCGAAAAAATTACTACAAATTTTTGGAATGACCAAAAGATTTGATGTTTTTTTGAGTTTTCAGGCCCATTTTTCGCAAAAAGCGAGCCCGGCCGATGCCGAGCCCGCTTTCTGCGGATATATTCCTACGGAAGAAGGGATTACATTCTGATGCCCATTGCGTTGTACTTCACGCCGTTCTTCTCGATGATGATCTGGCCGTCGAGCATGTACTTGCGTACGCTCGTTGCACCGGTGTTCTCGAGGGCATTATCAATCGTGCCTCCGATTTCGAGCATCGGGCCGAAGCCGCCGCGGCCGTTAGCTGCGCGCACGTGGCGGAACACTGCCGGCTCGTCCGTCGGATTGATATCGTTGAAGTCTTTTACGATACCCACCAACTTGAATTCGCCATCCTGCTCGTCATATACTGCATAAGCGGTAGGTTCGCCGGTATAGCCGTTCATCGTAGCGCCGAAACCGGGCTGCAACTGTAGGAACTCTACCTGCAAAGCATCGGCCTTCGGGTTCCATTCGCCGAGCACGTTCTCGTAGGAGTAAGCGGCTGCGCCGGCTGCGTCGAGATAGAGCTCTTCGCTCTCTGCCGAGCCGCTGCAAGCGTTCAGGTTGTGGCCCGTTACGGCATTGCCGTCAGCATCTTTCGTATTGAACTCGTGGAAGCGGAGCTTGAGGCCGTTGGTCATCTGGGTGTAGCCGGCAGCCGAACCGTTCTGGAGGAGCGTGGTGTTGAGCCAGGTAGCGGCCGGGCTGTCGTTCCACGGGCGGCAGAGGTTGTATTTGCCTACCTGGTCGGCTGCTGCGTCTACCTGGCAGCTCTCGAATACGTAGCCATACTGCTCGCCTGCCTTCGTGTTCGGTGCGCAGATTACGTTAGCCGAAGAGCGGGATACTACGCCGAGCTGCATCTTGTTGAAGTAAACCGTACCGCTACCGCAGATGAAGTCTACCGTACCCTCGATGCGGCCCGTCTCGAAGTAAGCCTTCATGCCCTGGGCGCCGTTGCTGTAGTAAGTATCCTGAGTGCCCTGGAGGAACACGTTCTTGAAGATGCTGCCGGTACCCTTATCCTGGAGGGCGACACCGCGGGCAGCCGCTGCCGTACCGGTTGCGTAGCACTGGAGGGTGAGGTCCTGGAAGTAGCAATGCTTGCCTGTAAGGAGGATAGTGGCCGTTACGCCGATGCCCTCTACAGCCGGATGGTTCTTGATGATGGTGCCTTCCATCGATTCGCCGATGATCGACACGCTGTCGGCCGAGATGTTGGTCAGCGCCACTTCACCGAAGTCGTATACACCGTTCGGGAGGAACACCTTGTCGCCCTTCTTGAGCTGGCCGAGAAGCATCATCAGCGATGCGCCGTCGCCCGGCTGCATGATATAGTAACCGGTAGCCTCGTCGCGATAGAGCTCGTTGGCCACGTTGTAAATCTCAACGGAGTGGATATAAGTGGTGCCACCCATCGTAAATTCGAGGGTATCGGCGCCGCCGTCGTAGAAGAACGATGCCACGGAGCCGTCGGTTGCAACCTTAGCCGGGAAGGCAGTTACAGCCGTGCCGTCCTGCTTCGTTACGGTCACGTCGGCCTCGGCAGAATACTGGCAGCAGCCTACGGATATATATGCCTTGTCGCTTACTGCGAGGCGGAGCTTCTGGCCGCTTGAGAGCGCCCAACCGTGCTGACCGTCGTGCCATGCGCCCTCGGAGCTGATGCACTCGTGGTCTTCCGGATAGAAGGTGGCGTCGCTGAGCATATATTTATAATGTGTGCCGGTCAGAGCTTCCTCAATCGGGGTAACGTGTGCATATACCTTCGTATCTGCGTTGATTGGATCGCCTTCGCGCACTTTCTTGCCCACGTTGGTGAACCAGCCGCGGAAGGCAACGTGCATGCCCACTGGCGGGAGCATGAGCGTCCATGCTTCAGGAGCGAACGGAGTGCCCGGAGCCACTTCTTCCTCGCCCAGACGGTTGTTTGCCTGGTCGAAATAGGTAACTGTCACGTTGGGCACATAGTCGCAAGCCTCTACCTTGATATACGGGCAATACTGACCGCAATAAACCACGAGCGAATCTTCAGCCTCTACGTTGTAGAGCCAGGTAGCCACGCTGCCGTCTTGGTGATAGCAGTTGGGGGTCTTGTTGTTGATCTGGCCGAGTACGTCGCCGCTGATGCCGCTCACTACGTAGCCTTCATAGCCGTCGTTGATATACTGGCAACCGCCGAGCGTCACCTTCACGGGGCCGTCAACCTTGAAACCGAAAGCCACCCACATCCAGCCGTGCTGTGCACCGTTGAAGCTCTTGCCGTGGTTGGAATAGCCGGCATCGGTTACGCCTGCCGGCACGATATACGGATCTTGCGTCAGATCAATCTCGAAATCCTGGAACGTACGCGGGGTTACAGTCACATTGCCGTAGATCGTCAGCTCGGTCATGTAAGCGTTCTGGGAAGAGTTGAGGTTGTACCAGCGGAGCTGGCAGTTGGTGCGATTGACATCCACAGTCACCAGTTCACCTGCCTGCGCGCAGGTAGCCGAATGGAGGGTCACCCAGTCGGCATCACCGTCACCCTTGGCCTGAAGGCCCCAGCCGCGGCTGCTGCCGGTAGCAGCATGCACGTAGCTCACTTTCGTGATGCTGGCCAATGCGCTCGTTTCGATATACGGAGTAGCGGTCTTGGCTGCCATTGCATAGCCGGCCGTGATCACTTCGCTGTTGGTGAACTTGGTGTTGGTGCCGGTAGGAGCAATCTGCGTCTCAGCAAAACTGAAGGTGAGCGATTCGCCCGACTTCTGCGTCTCAACCGTCTTGGTAGAAACGGTAGTTGCGCTGGTTACAGCCTCCCAATCCTGGAAGTTGGTGAAATAGAGCTTCTCTTCGCGGACTTCACCTGACGGCACCGTCAGCTCGAACCACTTGGCGTAGAGCGTCATCGATTCCGTTACTGCAGCGCCGGCCTGTGCGGCTGCGGTGAAGGCGGTGTCGGTGAACCAGCCGTCGAAGCGCCAGCCCTCTTCTGCCAATACCGGCAGCGTAGCCGGGAGTTCGTATACCGTGATAGCCTCCGGCGCAGTGCCGTGGCCGTTGTTGTCGAAGGTAACCGTGAAGGTAGGACGGACCGTCCACTTTGCATAGAGGGTTACGTCGGCCGTCAGGGCCTCACCGGCTACAGCTGCCGTAGTGAAGGTGCTGTCGGTATACCAGCCGCCGAAGATCCAGCCCTCTTCTGCCATCTCCGGCAGCGGGTTGGGCATATAGAGCGATTCTACGGCAGCAGGCGCAGTGCCATGGCCATTGGTAACAAACGTCACATCGAATTTCTCTACAACAGCCGTCTCGAAGGCCATACCCTCGATCACTACGTCCTTCAGCGCGATATACTTGCCGCTGGCAGCGCTGGCGCTCTCATGCCAGGGCAATACGCGCACGTGCAGCACGTCGCCTGCCGGGATGGTGATAGTGGGGGTAAACGTCTCGGTATAGACGTTCATATTCGTCATATTCTTCTTTTCGCAGATGGTCTGCACACCGGTCATGTTGTCGCTGATGCCGATGTTCACGTGGCAGTTCATCGTAGCGGTAGAATAAGAAGCCATCTTCATAGAGATGCCGGTAATACGGATTTCGGCGTTGTTAGGAGCTGTCAGCGCGAAATCCACATAGCGATTTACGTTCTCGTCGATTTCGCCTGCCGGCCAAGCCACCTTGGCATTGGTAGCATCCGAGTTGTGAAGGCGAACGAGCGTCACCTGCGTGCCGTTGTCGTTGAAGTCGGTCTTCGTATCGGCAGCCATCATGTTGAGCATGGTCATCTGCGCAGTAGCCGGACCTACAAGCGTCGCGTTGGTGGCGGTAGCTTTATCAACAATAGCCCACGTAGCGCTCACCGGCGTACCGCCTTCGAGCGAGATAACGTTGGCCGTTACCGGCACGCGGAGCGTGGTGGTACCGTCGGTGATAACAATCGTATCGGCTTTAGTGCCGGAAGAAGTATACTGTGCTTTTACGTAGATGCGCTGGAAAATATTGCCGCTCGTATAGGCAGCCGTAGCAGTAGAAGCATAAGCGGCCCTGTCGGTGGAAACCTGCAAATTGGCAGATGCGCTGATGGTGATATTGCCGGCAGCAGGAGTAAGACCGAAGCCGGTAACGAGCACTTCCTTCATAATCTGTACGCCGGAGTAGGTCTCGCCCATGTCGAGCGATGCGGGAGCAGCAGTCAGTTCGTTGGGCACGTTGATGAACGATGCCAAAACGCCTGCATCCTGGAGCAGCTGTGCGCCCAGACGGCCGATCACGTTAGCGCCCATAGTCTGGAGGTGGGTGTTGTCGCCATCGCAGAAGAGGTCGGCCGTGCATGCAGCTTCGCCATACTGGAGATAGAGATCGCGGGTAGCGGCAGTGAGATCAACGAACACAACGTTCTTCTCCTGAGCCACGATGCGCATAGCCTCCACGTAGTCCATCGAATGATCTGAGGTGGGCAACGACTGATCTTTCAGCAGCTGGCCGTTCTCTATCTTCCAGAACTTGTCACCCAGGTCGTGCTGACCGTTGCGGCGGAGGGTGTTGCCGCTGAAGTACTTACGGCAGATAGGGCCAACCAATACGGGGGTAACGCCCAGTGCGCGTGCCTCGTCGATATACAGGCGGAGGTAATCGCGGAAGGTGGTCTGCGGATTGGTGCCGCGGGCATCGGTGAGGGCGGGCTGACCGTTGGCTGCATTATACGCAGCCAGCTCGAGGTTGTCCGTGCCATAGGTGACGGTGCCTTCGTCATTGTGCGCGAACTGAATAAGCAGATAGTCGCCTGCCGACATCTGGCTCTTTACGGAAGGCCAGAGGTTGGAGGAGGTGTAGAACTGACGCGTGTCGGCGCCCGACTTGCCGCGGTTGTTGATAATCACCGTGTCGGCATCGAAGAACGACTGCAGATACTGGCACCAGCCGCGCTTGTCGGTAGTGCTCTCATCGTAGTCGGCCATTGTGCTGTCGCCGATGGTGTGTACTTTGATCTTGGCGTCTGCCATAGAAAGGCAGAGCATCGCCATCGTCAAAAAGAGGAACAGTTTTTTCATGAGATAAAAGTATATGAATTATTTTTGCTTCGTCTGCTTATCGATGCTCCACGGAGCGATATGGCCTTTGGTGAGCCCGAGGCTCCAGCGCTCTTGGGCGAGCACGCCTTTCTTCGCCCGGGTCTTGCGGAAGGTGGTTTCTCCCCACCAGCGCCACGGGCGGCCGAGGTAAACGGGTTCTGAGCCTGGGTTGACAAGTTCGTCTTCGGTAGCGAAACGGACGGTGCAGCCGGTGAAAAGCATGCCCTGCTCTACGTATTCGTCGGCCGGAATGCTGTCGAGCGCTGCCATTGATACGGGGCTCTTCTTCGGATGCTTGCGGCAAGCCGCAACGGTTGCCCTGTTTGCCCCGCGGGCAGCAGAGATATAGCATTTGTCGCCTTTCTCCGTATTGACCATTGCTACGAGTTCGGCATTCTTTACGGTAAGCTCCGATCCGCCGAAGATATAGTCGACTGCGCCGCAGAGCGCACCACCTTCAATGACGACGGATGCACCATGATCGCCGTAGAAAGCGTCCTGGCGGCCAATCACGCGGCAGTTTTTCAGTGTGCAGTTTCTGGCCTCACTCGTGAAAGAGATGGCAGAAGCACGCTCGCGGTAGAGGCGGTTCTGCACCTCCGTGCTGCCTATCGTCTTCGGGCGCTCGGGCATCAGACGCTTGGGACGCTCTTTCTCGCTCCAATAGGCGCTCATATCCTGGCCGCAGAGCTCTTCAGCTCGGGTGATATCCACCATCCGGTCTGCCGCTTCGCGGGATGACACATACATATTGAACGAGTTTTCGAAGATGATGTCTTCTGCCGTGAAACCGGGGGCACAAACGAGCACTGAGGCGTTCCAGCGTCGTGCACGGCTGCCGCCGTAGTTGAACTGCTCGCCCATCGAGGCATACTGATAGCCATGGCCGTAATACCAGGTGATGCGGACCGCATTCTCGCAGATATCCACGCCGCCGTTCTTCATCCGGATGCTGGGCGCGGGAGATGCGTTCTTCAGCGTAAGATTGGGAACAACTATTGTAAGCTCCTCTTCGTAGGTGCCCGGCTCAATGAGGATGGTGCATGCATAGCCAGTGTTTTGGCCAATCTGCCACGCCGTCCGGATGGCATCAGCAATCTTCTCGCCGTTCTTTACGTGCAACGTGATTCGCTCCTGAGCCTGCAGGCCCAAGCACAAGGAAAGAAGCAGTATGACTATCGAAAAATGTTTCATGGCAAATTAAATCGGGCGCAAAGATACAATAAAAAAAACACACGCACGTGCAAAAATTGCCGTAACGTGTGGAATAATTCATTATTTGAGGGGAGCCAGGCGGGTGATGCGGATGCCGTTGGTGGCATAGTCGGCAAGCGACTCGGCTTCAATGATTACTTTCTTCTTGCCATAGGAAGCATGGATGAAATGCATCTCTCCTTTCACCTCATAGGCGATGGCTACGTGAGCCAGATCGAGCCCCGGACGGGGAGAGATGAAGGTGATGATATCGCCGCTCTTGATCTGACGCATGATCTCGGGTTTGCGGAGATCCTGCTGCGTAAGGATGAAATAGGGCTTCTGCTCGTTGAGGTGCTCCTCCATCATGCGGATACGCCCCAATTCACAAGGATCCTGCGAGAGCTGATAGTAGGTTTTCGGATGCATGGACATATAGAAGAACTCCTGCTTCATCTCTTTGCCGAGGTCGCGGGTATATTCGCGCATGAGGCCGTTGGTCTGATTCTGAAGGAGCCACTCTGAAGTGTAGTGGACACGGGAGCTGTAAGTAGTGACCTCACCGAGGCGATAGCGCATATTGCGGATATTATGGCAGAGCAGCTCGTAGGAGGGTGCTGCGTCCACAACGGAAGGAAGGAGATTGCCTTGAGCGTCGGTGCGGAGCGCAAAGTGCTCGCCATCACCGGCTTGCACGATTTTCTTGCCTTTGATAGTAAGAGCAAAGCACGTAGACATCTCTACGAAAAGGATGCAATCGGTCTTGTCGAGGAAGACGTTGAGCTTCTCCGGAACAGATTCGAGCGAAGCCCATAGGTATTGCGTGCCGAGGAACTCAAGCCCCACTTTGACAACGAGTTCGTTCATAGGCAGAGAGGCCTGAGGAGCGAGCTTACTGTAAACGCGGTCGAAGATCTCGCGGTTTTTCTGGTCCTGATTGGTAGTGTCGGCCGTAGAGATATTCACATCGGCTTGAGCTACCGCTGCAGGAACAGCGGAGAAGAGGAAGATTACCGAGAAGAAAATAGAAAAAAAGTGCTTCATATTATCGGTATTATAGGGGTTAACAGAATGGGAGAGCAAAGATAATGCTTTTTATTGAAATATGCAAATATCAGGCCATTTTGTGGTTCGGGTAGGATAGCCGCACAAAAAAGAGAGCTCAGATTTCTCTGAGCTCTCGAAAATGGCGGCTACCTACTCTCCCACAAATGCAGTACCATCGGCGATGTTGAG
>JAGHUE010000178.1 GCA_018064985.1 Candidatus Colicola faecequi
CCGAGTTTGTATCGACAACCCGCTGTTTGCGCTGTCCGATACGCTTATTGATCGTGATGGAGACTGCCTTCGTATCACTTGTCTTGCTTCTCTGCCCGGGCACTATAACGCGACCCTCACGTTTACTTCCGGTGAGGTAAGCGCCACGACCTCTGTTCTTGCTGCTGTTGTCAGCCCGCTTTCCGTAGCGGAGGCAACAGTTTTGCCCGATTATGCCAATGCATATCTGCAGGAAGTGGAAGTAACCAAGAAATTCGACAAGTATATTTTTGTGCGTGATGCAACAGGAAGCATGCTGCTTTACGATAGTGGCGACGGCATCAGCGGCACACGCTATGGTGCCGGGCTTCATTCCGGCGATCGGCTCACGCATGTGCAGGGCCGTATGCAGAACTATTTTGGTGTACCAGAACTGGCGCCTACAGCGTCTTTCTCTGTGCAGAAGTCATCGATCGATGCTGTGCCGGAAATTATCACATCTACTATTGATAGCTCCGCTGTTTGCCGGTTTGTAAGACTGGATGGGGTAGTAGTGACCGATGGTTTGACAATCGATTGGAAAGGTCAAACGCTTCCGGTGGTAGATGCGTTCGATACGGGTATCACCACGGGGCTTCGCGAGAACATCGCAGCTATCGTGATGCTCTCCTGGGGCCAGCTTGAGCTTTGGTTGGTAAGCGAAGAATATGTGCCGAGCAGCCTTGAGGGGGAAGCTTGTTCATCAGCTCGTAAGCGTATGGAAGACGGCATCCTGTACATTGAACACAACGGACGTCTGTATAATGCAGAAGGTCAATTGCTTAGATAATATTCAAATAAAATATGGACAATCTCAAGCCTGGTTTTTATCGCCACTTCAAAGGTAATTATTATTTTCTAATGGAGGTGGCATATCATTCCGAAACACTCGAACCCATGGTCGTTTACCGAGCTCTCTACGGCGACCAGAAATTGTGGGTAAGGCCGGCCTCAATGTGGACCGAACACGTTGAACGGGACGGCTACATCGGTCCGCGCTTTTATCCGGTAGAAGAGCAGGAAGTGCCTACGCTGACAAAAGAGGAATATTTTCCTCTCGTTGATGAAGCAGGAAACGTGATAGGCCGTGCAACTCGTAAAGCTTGTCACTCCGGAAAAACTCCTGAAGAGCGCGCCCAATTGCTTCATCCTGTGGTGCATTTGCATGTTTTTTCTTCCAGTGGCAAGCTGTATCTTCAGCGCAGGAGTCTAAACAAAGATCTCCTGCCCGGCTATTGGGATACAGCCGTAGGCGGACACGTGGATTTCGGAGAGTCGATAGATGATGCACTCCGCAGGGAGGTCCGCGAAGAGATTGGTATTACGGCTTACGAGCCGGAACATATGGAGACATACCGATACGATTCCGAGCGCGAGTCGGAGATGGTGCATGTGTACCGTGCAACGTATGATGGGCCTTTCCATCCCGATCCTGTAGAAGTGTCGGAAGGCAAGTTCTGGTCGGCTGACGAACTTCGTGCTGCTCTCGGGAAAGGTGTGCTGACGCCCAACCTGGAAATGGAGCTGCAGCGCTTCGGGATAATATGAGTTTTTCCGGAAGAAAGCGGAAAAATATCAGTAATAGTTTGCTATAATTTTATAATTGGATAATAGATGATTACTATTCAAATTGCCGATCGCCTCGCGCTTCTCAGCATCGAAGCCGACGGACGTAATGCTCTCTCGGTTGCGGATATGCGCTGTCTGGCCGCTTATCTCGGTCAAACGGATGAAGTGGATGGCTATATACTTTACGGAATCGGTCGCTCTTTTTCGAGCGGCCTGGCTTTACAGACGGGCGAGAACGTTCCGAACGTAGATGAGCAGTTCAAGGACTTGGGAGCTGCCTTGGAGGAACTTCTTGACGCAATTATCAGTTGCCCGAGACCGGTAGTGGCAGCAGTGAGCGGTCATGCTATCGGGGCCGGTTTGCTGATGATGGCAGCTGCGGATCATGTATTGGCGCTTGACAATCCGAAGGCGAAGTTCGGCTTGCCCGAGGTACGACTCGATGTGCATATCACTCCACTGATGGCCCGTGTGCTCAGAAAACGCTTTGAAGAAAAGCATATTTTACGAATGCTTACTGCAGAGGGATTCTGCTCGCTGGACGTACTGGTCGGGTGGGATGTACTGGATGCAGAGCCGTTTGACTCGGAAGAGGCGCTGTTGGCTGCTGCCAGAGCATATCTGCTTCGCCTTCAGTCTCATACGGCTTCTTTTGCACGCTGCAAAACGGCACTCGTCCGGTAATATACAATTCAGTTAATGATATTTACTGCAAGATTTCTGCATGATAAAAAATCTCGTTTTTGATTTTGGTAAGGTGCTGGTAGATTACGACTTCGATCATGTCACCCGCACGTTCTTCGACAATGAGGAGGATTTCCGTCAGTTCGATGACTATATCTGCTCACCCGAATTTGTTGCCCTGTGCGATCTTGAGCCCGAACCGATGCCTGTTCTTGTGGAGCGTATGAAGCGCGAGCAACCGCAATTTGCCCTTCAATGGCAGTTTTTCTACGACCGATACATTGATTTCGTCACAGGCGAAGTGCCCGGTATGCGAGACATGCTCCGCCGCCTCAAAGCCGAAGGATTTCATGTGTACGGTTTGAGCAATTGGTGCAGCCTGGTATATCCGGTGATGGAAAAGTACCCCATTTTTCGTGAATTGGAAGGATGTGTTATCTCTTCGGAACTGCATTGCGTGAAGCCCGATCCGGCTATCTATCAAGAACTTTTCCGTAGGTTTGATCTTCGTCCGGAGGAGTGCGTATTTACTGATGACAAAGAAGCCAATGTGCTGGGGGCAGAGAAGGTAGGAATGCGGGCCATCCTTTTCGAGAATCCGGTTCAGTTTGAGCATGAACTCCGTTTGCTCCTCGCGTCTTTCTAAGGCCCTAAAAAATCTTATTTTTTTGTACACAACACTTTACTAATATGAAAAAAATACGAAAAGCTTGGATTGCCCTACTGGGCATCATGGTAAGTGCATTGGTCCTCGGCTCGTGCAACCGCGAAGAGCCGATGCCGATTGAGAAATACGGCATTCCAGATGAAATAGTACCGATGTATGGAGTTTTCCCTCCTTCGCAGAACAATGACCGCTAATAGCCTTGCAGATTTTACACGTAAGATGAAACGTTTTTTGTTCGGTATTCTGATGATAACAGCCATGTCAGCGGTCGGCCGAGAGAAGATCCGCCTGCGGGAAGATAACGTTGAGCAAGTGCTACAGGCAATGACCGTACGGGAAAAAGCCAAACTGTGCGTAGGCGACGGTTGGGGCTCAATGTTCGAGGGATTGCATATCCCTCTGAGCGGCAGACATCGTGTGCCGGGAGCTGCCGGAGAGACTCGTGCCATCAGACGGCTCGGCATTCCGTCAATAATTCTGGCAGACGGACCGGCAGGCGTACGGTTCAAATATCCGGGTGCTACAGCCTGGCCCGTGGGACAGAGTCTCTGTGCCGGCGGAGACCTCCGGCTTGTGGAAGAAGTGGGCCGTGCAATCGGCGAGGAAGCCGCTTCAATTGGTGTGGATATAATGCTCGGCCCGGGGATGAATCTTACCACCAATCCGTTGTGCGGGCGCAATTACGAATATTTTTCGGCAGATCCAGTACGTTCTGCTCATACGGCTGCTGCTATGATAAGAGGCATACAGAGCGCAGGGGTTGGGGCGTGCGCAAAACACTTTGCCGTGAACCGTCAAGAGAATGACCGTATGCACCACGATGAGCAGGTCGACAGCCTGACACTCAGAACTTTATACTTGGAAAATTTCCGCCTTGCGCTGCAGGAGGAAGCCCCTTGGGCCTTGATGTCGTCTTACAATAAAGTGAATGGAACGCATGCGCAACTGAGCCATGAACTGCTCACCGATATTCTTCGCGACGAGTGGCATTTCGAAGGTGTTGTGCTGACTGATTGGCAACCGCACTTGAAGGCATGGCAGAAGATACAGGCAGGCAATGATTTGCTGATGCCGGGTGCGGATAGAGAGGTGCGGAATATAGTTCGAGCCGTTCGCAATAACAAACTATCCAAAGAGCGCCTTGATGAGGCTGCCGGACGGGTGCTGCGGATGGTTGCGAAGAGTCGTACGCTAAAAGGAGACAGACCTTCCGATTTTGATTATCATTATCATAGAGAACTTTGCAGACAAGCCGGTGCGGCAGGTTGCCAATGGCTGAAAGCGCCGGAGAAACCCATATTAAGCGGTACGGAAAAGGTGGCGCTGTTGGGTTCGCATTCCTATTATCTGATAGCGGGCGGTACGGGTTCTGGCTATGTGAATGCCGGCCGTCGTGTGTCGCTTTTCGAAGCTTTATGGACTCACGCCTACGAGTTGGGTGAAGAGTTGCCAAAGGCATATGACAAGTTCCTCAAAAAGAAGAGCTCCTTCCGTAAGGTGGAAGGCATGAGTATCGTGAGCAAGTACCTCGGTCAACCGGCTGCCAAAGAGATGCGCGTGTCGGTTAAGCAGTTGGAGCGTGCGATAACTGCGGCTGAAACCGTGATTCTGACGATTGGTCGGCAAGCGGGAGAAGGCCACGACCGCCAACCGACCGATCTCGATCTTACGACCGAAGAACAGCAATTGCTGGAACTTACGAGCCGTATCTGCCGTGCGCAAAGCAAACCCCTTACCGTGGTGCTGAATACGGCTGGCGAGATGCGGATTGAGCCGTGGGTGGATTTGGCAGATGCTATTCTAATGGCCTGGTGCCCGGGGCAGGAGGGAGGACTTTCCATAATGGATGTTCTGTCGAGATGACGGAAGACATACGCTATAGGAATACAAAAAAAAGACCATCCGGAGGGGTGGTCTTTTTTTATCGGTAATTATCCGTCAGAGTAGTGCAAAGTCTATTAC
>JAGHUE010000177.1 GCA_018064985.1 Candidatus Colicola faecequi
AATGGCGAATTCATCGCTATTCCCGTAAGCGTGGATAAAACACATATAATGCCTGAAGACTAATCCATTAATTAAACGACAACGAAAACGACAACGAAAACAGTATGAAAAAGCAATTCTTTCTTGTAATCCTCGCAATAGTCACGGCTATGAGCGCATCGGCCGTAGAGATGCCTGAAAAGCGCCACCGCCTGGAGCTCACCTTTGGTGACCCGATGGCGGTAACGATGAGCCAGATGTTCTACTTATGCGGCTGCGGACCGGAAGAGTATTTTAATGCCCCCGAGCCCTCTGAGCGCCACGGCTTCGCATTGCCGACCTTCAACTTGAGCTATCACTATGCCGCTCTCCCCTGGTTGGAAGTGGGCGCTTCGGCAGGCGCAACCGGCACCTTCACCCGTTATTACCGCCGCGCCCCGATGAACACCGTAGAGGAAGTGCTCTTCGGCAGCCGATATGCCTACCTGATGGGCGATTTGCGTTTCACCTACTGGCGCAACGACATCGCCACGCTCTACTCCTCCCTCGGCCTCGGCATCTGCTTCGACTACCACGACGAGGATCATAAGCCCCTCGGCACCCGCCAACTGACCGTGCTCCCGGGCGTACAGCTGGCCGTATTGGGTTGGCAGGTGGGCCGCAAAGTATACTGGGTTGGCGAGATCGGCGTCGGCCAGAAAGGCTTCATCAATGTGGGTGTGGGGGTAAGGATGTGACACCCCTCCCCTAACCCTCCCCTCAAAGAGTGGAGGGGATAAGAATGACTAATACAATTTTATGGAAGAAAACAGAAAAATACAGGCAGCGATTGCTTCCGTGCTGGTGATCGGGATCATGATGGTGCTGCTGTTTACAATGATTAATTAACAACAAAAAAACTTTCTAATATGCGTAAACTTATTTATTCGTTCATGCTCGCAGTAGCTGCCTGCATGATGTTCACCTCCTGCGGTGATGACCCCAAAACTTTCAGCGGTACGTACACCTTCTCCAACGTAGAAGCCGACATTAAGGCTACTGCCGTCAGCGTAGATCAGTCGATGGTTGACACCTATATCAATATGGCCAAAGGGGAATATCTGGCTGAATTCAAGGAGATGTTCAAAGGTGCCACTATCACGGTAGACGACGTCAACAACAAGGCCACTCTATTTTATGATGGCGAGACCGAAGAGTATGACTTCGTGCAGGATAACGGCAAATATACGATGAGCTTACCACAGGAGCAGTATGTGATGACCGGCACCATCAGCAATTCGGAGCTCACCATGACGGAAGATCTCACCGACGAAATGGAGGACATGTTCGACGGCATGGCCACGGTAGACAAGTTCGCTTTCACCGTCACTTTTGTGAAGTAAAGCCCCTTTCCCCTGCCCCTTTCCCCAACTGGGGCAAGGGAGATAAATGAAGCCCCTTCTCCCCTAAAAAGGCAAGGGAGATAAATGATCAATGTGCAAATCTGAAAATGATATGAAGAAACTACTCTTTTTAGCCATAGCGGCAGCTATGCTGGCGGCATGCGGAGAAGCGCCCGTAAAGGGCAAACATGAAGTGAAACAGCTCAATCTGACACAAGATGGGCAAGAGATGTGCAGCAAGCAGAACGATTTCAGTATCCGGATGCTACAGCAAATCAGCCTGGGTAAGGATGAAAGCGTATTCGTTTCCCCGCTGAGCGCAAGCATAGTGTGCGCCATGATTGCCAACGGTGCCAAAGGCGAAACTCAAGAAGAGATTCTCACCGCAATCGGTACGCAGGATTACAGCATGAGCGAACTGAACGCCCATTACCTCAACCTGCTCGAATGTCTGCCCTATCAAGACCAAACCACGACCCTGAAGATTGCCGATGCAGTCTATATTGACGAAGGCTACCCCGTGGAGCCATCGTTTACCGATGTCGTAAAAAACCATTATCTGGCCGAGGTTACCAATCTGGATCTGAGCAATCCCGCTTCCGCTGACATGATCAACGCATGGTGCAAGAAACAGACCAACGGACTGATAAAGAAAATCTGCGATGAGACTTACTTCGGCGAAGATCTGCACCTTGTATTGCTCAACGCGCTGTATTTCAAAGGAGAATGGGAGGAGCAGTTTAAGAAGAGCAACACCTACGAGCAGGCCTTCCACGCAGAGAGCGGCGACACTATGCAGGAGATGATGCATGGCGAGATAGAAGCGGGGGCGACGCCCAGCGGCAGATACAATGAGGAAACATACGCCTACGAAGAATACGACGAGCGACTGCTCCGCCTTTTCTACAAAGACAACGGCTATTGCATGGACATCATCCTTCCGAAAAAAGGAACGGATTTTAAGGAATGGTTCTGCGAACTGACGATGGAAAAGATTGACAAGTTGGCCAAACAAGCTGGCATACAGAGCATCAATGTGACGCTGCCGAAGTTCAAGATGGAGCGCCAATACCGCCTCAACGGAACGATGCAGGCGATGGGAATGCAGCTGGCATTCGACTCTCAGCTAGCCGATTTCTCGGGAATGTCAACCGCCACGAAGCTGTATTTGGATTTGCTGCAACAGAATACCTATATTGAGGTGGACGAAGAGGGCACGAGAGCCGCAGCAGTAACGAGTGGGTGGATGAAGCCCACTGATTCCGGTGACTTTATCGATCCTTTCGTAGCCGACCACCCATTCGTTTTCCTCATCCGCGACGTAAAGAACGGCATCATCCTCTTTGCTGGCACATACATAAAATAAGTAGCCACCTCATTCCCAGGGTAATGATAAATGATCAATGTGCAAATCTGAAAATGATATGAAGAAACTACTCTTTTTAGCCATAGCGGCAGCGATGCTAGCGGCATGCGGAGAAGGTCCAACAAAGGGCAAACATGAAGTGAAAAAGCTTTTGCTGCAAGGCAACGAGAAAGCCATCGTGGAGGCACAGAACGGCTACTCGCTCAAGCTCGTGCAGGAGATTGCGAAGAACGACCATAACAACATCTTCGTATCGCCCCTGAGCGCCTCGTTTGTCTGCTCGATGATTGCCAACGGCGCCAATGGCGAGACGCAGCAGCAGATCCTCGACGCCCTCGGCGTAGGCGACTTCTCGATGAGCGAACTCAACGCCTACTACCTGAAGATGATGGAGTGCCTGCCCTATCAGGACGAGACCAGCAAGATGAACATTGCCAACGCAATGTGGGTGAGCGAAGGCTATCCTATCATCGAAGATTTCGCCAATACCGTTCGCGACCATTATCTGGCAACGGTAGATAATCTCGACCTCTCTGACCCGGCTTCCGCCGACGTGATCAACGCCTGGGCAGCCAAGCAGACCGACGGCATGATCAAAAAGATCTGCGACGGCAATTACTTCTCGGAAGACCTGGAGCTCGTAGTAGCCAACGCGCTGTGCTTCAAAGGCAAATGGCATGAGCAGTTCAAAAAAGTGAACACCCGCGACGATGTCTTCCACGCTCCGGGAGGCGACATCGAGACGCCCATGATGCACGGCAAATTGGAAGTCAGCACCTCCGGCAACAACCGCTACGTCTACAACGAGGAGACCGGCGAGTACGTAGAAGGCGAACCGCTCCATGCCCGCATGATGAGGATGGACTACAAAGACCACGGCTACTCGATGTACGTCATCATGCCCGACGAAGATCAGGTGTTCGACGAATGGCTCGCATCATTCGATCTGGAGACGTTCCAACTGCTGAAAGAATACAGCATGAGCGGCGAGAGCGAAGTGGCTTTCCCGAAGTTCAAGCTCGAAAACCGCTACCGCCTCAACGAATATATGCAGGCGCTGGGCATGAAGGACGTGTTTACGAATGCTGCCGACCTCTCGGGCATCAGTACGGCCAACGAGCTCCGGTTGGCGCTCCTGCAGCAGGACACGTATATCGAAGTGGACGAAGAGGGCACGAAAGCCGCAGCCGTGACGAGCGGTTGGTTTACCGACACGGCCGTCATGCCGGGCGAGCCCTTCATCTGCGACCGTCCGTTCCTCTTCCTCATCAGCACCAACTGGATGACCGACGTGATCATCTTTGCAGGCGTGGTGAAGAGGCCGTAAAGCTGACACCCCTCCCTAACCTAATAAGGAGTTCTATGGCATTCTTTGTTCGCTGCGCTCTCACGATCTGAAGGTGCACAGGATGCCATATCGGCCCGCTAAATAAGGCGCTGGGCCTTCATCCTCAAAGAGTGGAGGGAAGCTAGAAGATATAGACGCTCTAGGTTTATCCTGCGGGCTCGCAATGCGAGCTCGCTTTTTTGTGCATAATTATTGAATAAATGAGTGATAAAAAAGGCCGGAATCTGTGATATGGATTGGCGGAAGCAAACGGCTTATACAGTTAATTCTCAAGAGATTAAGCGCATCGTAAGCCATTTTGTGTGATAATTAATGAGGAAAGGTATTGCGGGGTTCAAAAAAAAGCAGTACCTTTGCATCGCCAACTCGAAAAATTGCTAAAATAACACACAATAAATAAATTAAGTTATGAAAAAATTTCTCCTTATTGCCCTGGCAGCCATGATGATGGTGCCGGCTGCCTATGCAAAAAAACAACCTTCCGATCCCTACCACGAGAAAGTGAAGGAGCTGCTCTTCGCCGGCAGTTCGTTGCAGGAAACGAAAGAAAAAATGGAAGCCGTCCTCGAATCCAAAGAGATGGACCCGAAAGCGGCCAAGAAACTGAAGAAATACGTGACCAACGAACTCCTGGACGACCTGATCGGCATCTATGAAGAGGCGCTCCGCGGCGGCAACGTAACAATGGACGAGCTGGATTACATGATTGCTTACGAGAGAGCCGACAGCACCAAGCTCATCAACTCCAAATCAAACGTGCTCGTAGAGCGCATACAGCAAGGCGACAGCACTGCTCTCTATGCTTTCGAGCTGATTGGCGAAAACATTCAGAAGATGATCAATGGCAAGGAGATCACTCCCTTTGCTATCGACGTGGACCCCGAATACGAAAAGGCATTCCACGCTTATTATACCGCATCGGGCACCAACGAACTGATGGAGAACTACATGGAGAACGTCTTCGGCAGCCTCTTCAAGTTGGCCGGTATGGGCGATGATAAGACGGAAGAAGTGCAGCAGAAGTTGGCTCCCTTCAGGAAGTTCTTCTCGGAAGAGCTGGAGCCCGCCGTAATGCTGATGATGGACGGCATCTACTCCACCGATGAGCTCAACTACTACGTTCGCAATATGGCCACCGACAGCTATCAGCACTATATCAAAGCTATGAGCAATGCCGATATCGGCCTGCTGATCGGCAAGATGCTGAAAGTGATGGGCGTAAAGATGTAAGCCCCTGCTACACAGGCTGCTCGCCACAACAGCCGCAAACAGCAAGGCCCTGCAGGAAAGGCAAAGAAATGCAGCCCCGCGGGGCTTGCTTTACAGAAAAAAGACAATGTCCACCGGGCCATCTGAAAACCTCCAATCAGTATGAAACGTTTTCTCCTTTCGGCTGCGGCCATTCTATTGAGCCTCGCCATCAGCGCACAGACCGACTATTATGGCGAAGAACCCGAAAGGCTGACACTCGTCCCCCAATAAGAAACTCAATGATGTCCACCAGACATCAACTGCCCCGCTAAATAAGGCACTGGGGCATCATCTAAAAAGGCAAGGGTACCAGTAAACTCTTACAGTTGCTCTAAAACCTCTATTTCTCCAGCGGGCTCGCAATGCGAGCTCGCTTTTTTGTGCCCGAAGCGAATGCATAATTATTGAAGAAATACCGAATCAGATGCATAATATTGTTTTTTTAGCGGCATTTGCGCGTGTGCGCTTGCATATTACGGAAAAAATTGCTACCTTTGCGCTTTCAACAATATCCGCACAACGGCAAAAATCTTTCAGATATGCGTAAACTTATTTATTCATTCATGCTGGCAGCAGCCTGCATACTGTTCGCCTCCTGCGGCGAGAAAGAACATACATTCAGCGGCACATACGTCTTCGCCGACGCAGAACTCGACATCCGGGCTACTGCCAATTCGGCTGAAAGACAGGCGATAGTAGACGAAATCATCAATACAGACAAGACAGAGGGCCTTGAAGCAGTCAGGGAGGAGTTTGACGGCGCCACGATCACGGTGGACGGCATCAACAACACAGCCACGATGCAGGTATTAGATTACGAAAGCGACGAATGCAGCTTCATACAGAAGAACGGCAAATGCACGATGACCACCCTTGAAGATCCGTTTACGATGACCGGCACTATCAGCAAATCGGAGCTCAAGCTGACGTATGATTCCACCGACGATATGATGGGCTATTTCGGAAAGGACGTCACACTGGAGAAATACGAATACACACTCACATTTGTTAAGAAATAATCTATGAAAAAAATCTTCTGCGCCATTGCGGCATTGATGCTCGCCTTGGCAAGTTTTGCACAAAACAACGGCCCCAGCCAGTATTTCCTCAACGCATACAAAGCCTATGAAGAAGGCAATCTGGAGCTGGCGCTGCAGTATATCCAAAAGCAATGCGAGGAGGAAGAATGCGACTTCCAGACCCGCTACCTCACCATGCTCGTATGCTACAAAGCGGGCGAATATGAGGTGGCCGGCATGCTCGCACAGCAGCTCCTTCCCAACCTGAAGAAAGATGCGCACGAAGAGCGGAGCGACTTGTACGTCTACATGGCCGTAGCCGCCTTCGAGAAGAACGACCAGAAGGGCGCTATCAAGCTGCTGAACAAAGCCCTGAAAGAGGCGCCCCGATCGAGCTGGATCTTCTACGAACGAGGCTACGTATACGCCCATCAGAAACGCTTTGATGCCGCTATCAAAGACCTTCAGGCATCGTTCTACCTCGACAGCACCCGCATCGAGGCCCTGACGCTGATGGGCACGTGCTACCAATACAAAGGCAATCAGCAGGAGATGGCCCGCTGCTATGAGGAGGCTATCCGCCGGACGGAAGGCAAGCAGCCCTATATCTGGTGTGAGTACTCGGCTGCCCATTTCGAGCTCGGACAAATCGATCAGGCTATCGACAAGCTCTTTACCGCCATCCTGATCAACCCCAACGATGCGCGTACCGGCCGCATGTACAACAATATCCAGCGCAAGAACAAGCCGGAACTGCTGGCGCGCCTGAAGCAGAAAGCGGAAGAGGAACCGAAGAGCGCCACCTGGCACAGCCTCCTGGGCGACACCTATCAAGAGATGGACAGCCTCAAGCAGGCCTATCATCACTACCGCATCGCTTCGCTCCTGGAGCCCACCTACGACGGAGGCGTCACTCCGCTCAAGCGCCTGGCACAGGCATATGCCGAAGCGGAAGACTACGACGCAGCCATCGCGCTCCTTGACGAAGGACTCGAGGCCAGCCCCATGGAGCTCGTTTACCACCGTCTGAAGCAAGTGTACACCCACAGCAAGGGACAGGTAGCCGACGCGCTCACGATGGTGGAACGCCTGATCCTGTTCGACGAGAAGCAGCACGATGAGCTGCTCTTCATCTCGGCCCGCTATCTCTACGACCTCGGGCGCTACGAAGAATCGATGGCGAAATGCCTCGAGCTGATGAAGACCGACTTCAAGACCGTACCGGATTACACCCTCCTCATGGGTAAACTCTACGCCCACATGGGCAAGACCGCCGAATCGGACGACAACTTCCGCATTCTGCTCAAGGATGCCGAGAAATTCTACGACTACGCAGCCATGAAGCCGATAGGCATCACCAAGGAGAATGCCGAACAGCTCGGGCCGTTCAGTCTCCCGCGCGCCCTCATGGGCCTCGGCCGCACCGACCAGGCACAGGAGGTAGTCACCTACATGAACAAGAAAATCAACGACGTGCTCCGGGAGCACCCCGACGTACAGATCAAGGGTTCGCTTCTTTACAACCTGGCTTGCGTCAACGCCCAAACGGGTCTTCTCTCCGAGGCGCTCGACATGCTCGACCTGGCCGACCGCTTCGGCTACAGCAAAGCTGTATACATGCAGCACGACCCCGATTTCGAACCTGTTCTCCGGTCGGGCGACTCGGATATTCTGCTCCGTTGGCAGCAGATCTGCGACCGCATCGCAGCTGCCAATCAGGCCAAAGCAGCCGTGATTCACGAAGCAACGGACGGAGTCAAGTTGTAAACTAGTAAATTAGATTAGTAAATGAAGGTATTCTGTTCGAAGGGCATAGGGCTGCTCATGCTGGCTGTCCTCGCTTCGCTTCCCGGAAGGGCAAGCGAGCGGATGCTGATGCCGCTGAGCGGGCTGGTACACTATGTATACCTGGAAGGAGGGGCGATCGACGCCTTTCCGGATGAGCACGTGGCCTCAATAGAGCAAACCGACAGTATGTGCACGGTCAGCACCACCGACGGCAAGCGCTACGAATATACAGGCGAACTCGACCACGTGAGCACCATCGCTCCGCAGGAGATGCCTGAGCTGGAGAGCTTCAAATTCAACAACAAATACAACGACATGCTGATGGTGGATGCCGAGGGCGAGATTCAGGGCGACTCGGTCTTCCTGACGGCCGGCGGCATAGGCAAAAACCTCGTGGCGTCGTTCCGCTCCACGGCCGACGACGATGAAGTGTACGTGGGCGCCAAGAGGCAAGTCAGCAAGCAAACGTGCGTGCGCTTTGCCGAGCCCGTAACGTATACCGTGAGCCGACCGGGCTGGCGAATGCTCCGCGTGTACAACGACGGCAGCAGCCGATGGCTTCCCTTCGGGCACGATTATACGGTAAGCGTGCGTTTCCTTTCCGACAGCCCTACCACGCAATACGGCGTGCCGATTGTCAGGATCAACACCTTGGACGGAAAGATCGTTACGAGCAAAGACACCTTCAAGACCGCACATATCAGCATCGACGGAGCGGGTTATTTCCCCGACCTGCCGGACACGCTCGTACAGATAAAGGGCCGCGGCAACTCCTCGTGGCAATGGCCTCCGTACGACTCCAACGGCCGTCCGAAGCACCCCTACCGGCTGAAGTTCGCCGAGAAGCAGAAGCCGCTCGGCATGACGGCCGGCAAGAGCTGGTGTCTGATAGCGCAGGCGCAATACGGCTCTATGACCACCAACCCCATCGGGCAACGGATTGCCGCGAAAGTGGGAACGGCACACCCATGCCATTACATCCCCGTGGAACTTTATATCAACGGCGACTACAGAGGTGCGTACGGCCTGACGGAGAAAATCGGCTTCGCAAACAACAGCATCGACCTCGAGAACGAAGAGAATGCCGTGCTCCTGGAGCTCGACACCTATTACGATGAAGCGTACAAGTTCCACACCTCCTACGGCTCGATTCCCGTCAACATCAAGCAGCCCGACTTGAGCGATACGGCCGTGCATATCACCAAGCAGGAGGTCATGCAGAGCTTCAACCAGTTGGCCAACGCGGCTATGGGCGGAGGCGACATCACCAAGATAGCCGACCCCGTTTATCTGGCGCGCTACCTGATGGTGACTGACCTGATCTACAACATCGAGTTCATGCACCCGAAGAGCACATTCTG
>JAGHUE010000042.1 GCA_018064985.1 Candidatus Colicola faecequi
AGGCTCGTGAAATTGCTGAAGGTCTCGCTTCCGAAGCTGTTGCTGAAGGCACTTACTACGTATATGGTACCGTAAAGAAACTCCACTCCAAGCATACGCAGGAGACTATCGACCAATATGGCAACGGCAGCTTCTACATCGTAGACAAGACCGGCGACAAGGACGACTTCCTCGCTTATCAGGTTTACGGTCTCAACAAGCAGAAGTTCACGAGTGTTGACCAGGTGGCTGTTGGCGACCACGTAGTTATCTGCTGCCACATCACCAACTACAACGGCACACTCGAAACCGTAGGTAAGGGCGATGGCTATCTCTATTGGTCGGATAATGCCAAGGCTGGCGAGAACACCACTCCGGGCGGTGATACACCCAATCCGGAAGGTCTTGTAGGCGACGGCAGCGAGGCTAACCCCTACACCGTAGGCGATATCCTTACCCTCAACAACACTCGCGCCGGCAACTACTTCGTGAAGGGCTTTATCGTAGGTCAGATTAAGGGCGACGCTACCTCAGCCAACAACAACTGCGAGTTCGCAGCTCCGTTCACCGCTAATGCCAACGGCACCAATACCAACCTCCTCATTGCTGCAGCTGCCGGCGTTACCGACCAGGCTGCTTGCGCATTTGTTCAGCTGCCGGCTAACTTCCTCCGCGAAGAGCTCTACCTCATCGCTCATCCCGAAAACCTCGGCAAAGAAGTGATTATCTACGGCTCGCTCGAGAAGTACTTCGGCGGCGTAGGCGTTAAGAACATGACTCGCGCTTGGATTGACGGTGAAGAGATCATTCTCGAAATAGGCGACGCTCCTGCCGCTACTCCTGTTACCGTAGCTGAGTTCAATGCTGCTCCGGTCAACGCCACCGCTGAAGGCGTATGGTATGAGCTCACCGGCACTATCGGTGGTTCCATCAATGCTACCTATGGCAACTTCGACCTTACCGACGAAACCGGTACGGTATATGTTTACGGTCTCACCGCTTCGTACCTCCCGCTCGTCAACGCTACCACGGCCAACAACGACAAGTCGTACGGCACGCTCAGTCTTCAGGCTGGTGACAACATTACCATCCGTGGCGTCCGCGCTCAGTACAAAGACAAAATCGAGGTGCTCGGAGCATATCTCGTAAGAAAAAATTGATTCCTCTGACAATAATTAATTCCCGTGCAGGCGCTTTCGGGCGCTCGCACATAACCATCTAACAAATTACTATTATGCAGAAAAAACTTCTCATGATTGCTGTTATGGCAATCCTCGGCATGGCTGCTGCAATCGCTCAGCCGCGCGCAATCGGTGCGAACGTCGGCTCTGGCGTTGGTTTCTCTTATCAGCACGGCTTCGGCGAGTCTAACATGCTCGATGTTGCTGCCAGCATCCCCGTTATCTACAAGGGCCTCGGTATTGGCGGTCACGTTACATACGACTGGATCGATCCGTTCGGCGCATCCGTACCTTGGAGCGGCAAAGGCGCTTGGGACTGGTACATGGGTGTCGGTGGTGCCGGTGGCGCATATGGCCTCTTCAGCAGCGATGCTGCCAACTATTGGTATGCTGGTGTTGCTGGTCACATCGGTATCGAGTACAACATCAACCACTTCAACCTCTCCTTCGACTATCGTCCGTGCATCGGTGTTGACAACGTCAACGACGGCCAGGTAGGCTTTGGTCTCAACGGTCTCTACGGCAACATCGCCATCGGTCTCCGCTACAAGTTCTAAAAAACGGATTCTCATTTACGACCTTTCAGGAAGGCCCGACACCCTTCGGTGCCTTCCTGATTTTTTTTTTAAATTGACAACTTATTATGAAGAAAAATCTCCTCATGATTGCCGTTATGGCAATCCTCAGCATCGCTGCAGCTGTAGCTCAGCCGCGCGCTGTCGGTGCTCAGCTCGGCTACGGCATCGAGTTCTCCTACGAGCACTCTCTCGGCAACAATTTCCTCTCCGTTGACGCTGGTTTCCCGGGTCTTTTCACCAACCACACCATCGGTGTAGAAGGTGTTGTTACCTACAACTGGCTCAACCCGTTCGGCGCTGATTTCCCAAGCGTTAGCAAGGGCGATTGGAACTGGTACATGGGTGTAGGTGCTGGCCTTGGCGCTTACATGGAGCATCTTTATGTTGCCGAGGGTCATTATGCAGGTTGGCACAACCATTTCTTCCTCGGTGCAGCCGGCCGTATCGGCTTCGAGTACAACTTCTGGTTCCCTCTTCAGCTCTCTCTCGAGTGGCGTCCGGTACTTGGCCCGACCTTCTGTTCTTACAGCAGCAACGATGGCAACCACACCTATCAGAACGACAAAGTAACCTTCAACGACAAAGGTCTCTATGTTGGCGGTCTCGCTCTCGGCGTTCGCTACAAGTTCTAAACACCACAGCGCTGTTTTCCCACAAAAAGCTGCAGACTTCGGTTTGCAGCTTTTTTTATGCATTATGCAAGCTATATACAAAAAGCCCCCGGCAGAAGCCGAGGGCGGATAAAATGAAATCAAATGTATTATTTAGAAAACTCAAAATGCTTCCAATACGACATTGTCGGGAATTTATCTTCCGAACAATTCAGGTCAATCATGGAAGCGACCATATCCGTATAATTAACATGCGTCCTCAAGCAGATAGTCGCCACTTCCAAGTTTTTCAGTTCTTTCAAGAAGTCACCGCGCACCTCTTTCGGAGCGCCTTTATAAGAGTAGGTTTCCCCATCAACACAATTGACAGTAACTTCATATCCGGTGATTTCCATGTCGCTTACCATCGTTCTTTCCCACTGGTAGAACGCATCCATAGCATCCGATCGAGACACAAACATTTGCGACGCACCAATCTCCTTCTCGTTAAATATGTAACGCACATATATTGTCTGCTTGTCATCTCTAGCAAAACCGATTTCATCATAATGTTCCGGGAATCCAGCAAAAGGTAGTGCGCCTGGCCAAACTATGAAACCCAACTTACCCAAATACTCTTCTGTCGCATGGTTATCTTTGTGCTGAACCGCGTTACAGATTCTCACCAAATTGCTCGTTTCTACGTCCGTGTCAGGATTACAAGAAGTCCATAAACCAACTATCGCCACTAAGGCCGACACGAGAATAAATCTTTTCATGATACATACACTTTTAAAACATTACGCTGCAAAGGTAAAAAAAAAAAATGAATTTGCAAATTTTCAAAACTATTTTTTGCACTTACATGCATTTTTTCACAAAACGAAGAGGTTTAAACGCCTATTTTGGGCATGAAATGAATCCACTACCAATTATTAACTCAAATAGGCGTACATGCTTATCACATGGTCCATGTGCAATAAATTCAGCGAAAACTACCGCAATGAAAAAATCCATAATTCGCGAGAAAGTAGCATTCAACTTAGACTGCCTCTATATGGGCGGTCTCTCCCTTGGCGTTCGCTACAAGTTCTAAGCATTACAGCGCTGTTTTTCCACAAAAAGCTGCAGACTTCGGTTTGCAGCTTTTTTATGCAATATGCAAGCCGAGTGTTGCATAAAATTAGCGTAGCATTAGCGGAGGATTAGCGTAGGATTAGCATAGGATTCTTTTTCTTTCATAGGAGTTGTTATGCACTTATTATTGCATAATTGTTGCATATTTTCGTTTGCCGAACGGGGCGGAGGAATTTCATATCGTCAGTTTTTTTGCCGAATAAATTTGCACAGCCAAAAAATTTTTCGTATCTTTGCAAGCTATTTGGTGCGTACGCGCATGGTGCACGTGCGTTATCCGCTTGATACAGAGCGGGTTAACGCGCGCAATCACGTTCTCGTGCGGGCGTCACACAAAGCAACAACCGAAAATAAATCAATAAAATCATAAAACAAAAATGGCAACTTTAGGAAAAATTCGTAAACATGGCGTGCTGCTCATCGTAATCGTGGGCCTCGCAATGTTGGCTTTCATCGTTGGTGACTTCCTTTCCTCCTCAACCTCTTACTTCAACCGCAAACGTGAATACGTAGGCGAAATCGAAGGCCAAAAGATTCACTACACCGATTACGACGCTGCGAAAGATCAGCTCACCGAGGTGTACAAGATTGAAACCGGCCGCACCGACCTCGACGAGGACGCATACGCCCAGATCCGCAACCAGGTTTGGCAGATGATGCTCTCCGACAACACCCTCAAGGCGCAGGCTAAGAAGATCGGCATGAAGGTTACCGCTGAAGAGCTCCAGGATCTCTGCTACGGTAACAACATTCACCAGATCATCCGCACCCGTCGCGTCTTCTTCGACGAGAACGGTCAGTTCAACCCCTCTTACCTCGTGCAGTTCCTCGCTTCTCTCAACCAGGAAGCCGAAACGCCCGAGCAGCAGGCTAACCTCCAGCAGGCTAAGAGCTACTGGATGTACTGGGAGAACGCTGTTCGCATCACCCGTCTCCAGGAGAAATATACCAGCCTCCTTCAGCACTGTGTTGTAGCCAACTCGCTCGACGCTAAGTACGCTTTCGCTGACGCACAGACCAGCGCCGACATCGAGTACGTGATGCAGCCCTACTATGCAGTATCCGACTCTACCGTTAAGGTTAGCACTTCCGACATCAAGGCGCTCTACAAGAAGCACCTCCAGATGTTCAAGCAGCAGCCCAACCGCGACCTCGTATACGTAAGCTTCCCGGTTGTTCCGAGCGAAGAAGACTTCCAGACCGCTGAGGCAGAACTCAAGGCTCTCCAGACCGAGTTCTTCGAGACGGAAGACCTCCTCACTGTTGTTAACACCAACTCCGACATTACCTACGACGCACGCGACCTCAACGTAGAAGACGTGCTCCCGATGTATCAGGAGTTTGCAAAGAACGGCAAGACCGGCGACGTTGCTGAGCTCACCTTCGACGAAGCTACCAATACCTACGCTATGGCCCGCCTCGTAAAGGCCGGTTATGCACTCCCCGACTCCGTTAAGCTTACCGCAGTTGCTGCTGAGGAAGGCCAGGAGAACCAGGAACTCGGCTGGTATGCTGTTAAGGCACTCACCAAGGATATGGCTGAGAAGGTATTCGCATGCAAGAAGGGCGAGCAGTTCACCATGGCTCAGGGCATGGGCGAGCAGACCTTCATCGTTGACGACCTCTCCAAGGCAACCCCGAAGGTGAAGATCGCTATCCTTGCACGCACCGTAACCGCTTCTTCCAAGACCTATGCACAGATCTTCAACTCCGCTAAGCAGTTCATCGTTGAGAACCCGACCGAAGAGAAGTTCGCTGAAGCTGCTCAGGAAGCAGGCAAGCTCCTCATGCCGGCTAACAACGTAACCAAGAACGCCGACAAGATCGCTCAGCTCAAGCAGAGCCGTCCGATCGTTCGCTGGGCATTCGAGGCTAAGGAAGGCGCTGTGAGCGACGTATTCGAGTGCGGTCAGGAGTTCATCGTTGCTGCTGTTGCAGCCGTTCGCGAAGGCGAATATGCTCCGATGAGCGACGTACAGAACGAGCTCCGCTTCGAAGCTATGAACGACAAGAAGGCTGAAGTTATCATGGCTCAGCTCAAGGACGTTAAGAGCCTCGAAGAAGCTGCTAAGATCCTCGGCACCGAGGTACAGCTTGCAGAGGGCGTTTCCATGGCAGGTTTCCGCTTCGGCGCAGCTGCTGAGCCCGCTGTCATCGGCACAGCTATGAAGCTCAACGCTGGCGAAGTGAGCGCTCCGATCAAGGGCCTCACCGGCGTTTACGTAGTTAAGGGTGGCGAGAAGCAGACCACCGACGCAGAGTTCGACGCTCAGAGCCAGATCGCTCAGCTCAACATGCGCTCGTCTTACTCTCTCCCCTATCAGGCTCTCCAGCTCATCGAGGAGAAGGCTGACGTAACCGACAACCGCGCTAACTTCCAGTAAGATTCCGCGCAGACTTGCGATAAGCCACCGCGCTGTCCGGTAAGCATCTGCGTAACTTGCGATAAGCATTTGCCCGTGTCCGTTTTCCCGAACGGACCGGGTAACATCCAGCTACCAACACCTTCCGCATACACCTACCCGGGGGTTTCTGGCTAAACCCCAGAGACCTCCGGGTGCTTTTTCCGAAGCAACCACACGCCACACGCGCATGCGTGTATATATATTAGGATAAAACACCTTACTACCATGAACAGACGCATCCTCTCTTTCCTTCTCCTGATGACGGCATGCTTCTACGCCTCTGCCGGCACCATCGACATCAACGGCACCAGCTACCGATCCGACACTCTTGAGCATTATCAGGTTGGACCGGGCACTATGTATACCCGTTTCAACGTAACAATCGGCAGCACCGTCCACAAGATGTATATGTTCACAGCCGACCTGACAGACCCCTACATCAAAGTAGAGGAATATCAGGCCAAAGACCACATGGGCGACACCGAGACTCTCGTCTCCGCCCACCAGAAGATTGATTCAGTAGGCCATCGCCCCATTGGCTCGGTCAACTGTAATTTCTGGTGTGTTTCCGGCAATATCAGTGGCCCGGAATCCTCTTACGCCGGCCTTATGGGACAGCCTTTTGCCGGCACAGCCAAAGATGGCGTGCTGATAGGAAACCCGTCAACTTGGAACGACGGCCACGGCGACCGCGGCTACTTCATGATTGACGATCTGGGCCGTGCGCTTATCCGCAACATGAAATGGAGCGGACGCGTTTGCAAGAACGGAAGCAGCGGCTATGCCATCCGCGACGTCAACCGTCAGCGCAACAACCCAAATGCCAGTGAGATAGCTCTTTTCAACCGATATATAGGCACCACCCGACCGATAGCCGACACTGTGATCGAAGTTATCTTCGAGCCGATCGACGGTCAGGAATGGGTGATCAACGACACCATGCTCTGCCGTGTCATCTCCCGCAACCACACAGGTGGAACCACCCTCACCGGCAAGCAGGGCGCACTCCAGGGCCGCGGCACACGCGGCAATTGGGTTGACCGGCAACTGCAGGTGGGCGACACTTTCCAGATAAAGCTCGGAATCTACTCTTCGCCGCAGATGCCCGATGTGGATACCTCTTCGGCCGACTCTATTGCTCCGCGCATCATGCAGATGGTTACGGGCAACTGCCTCGTAATGGCCAACGGAGAGCTCACCCATCGCAATTACAACGAGACGTACAACAACCAGAACTACCCGCGCACTTTACTCGCTACCAACAACGAAGGCAACCGCGTATGGTTCCTGGTAAGCGAAGCTCCGGGCAACTTCACCCACGAGATGTGCTGCATGGTCCGCAACGACGGCGCCACCTGGGCTGCCGGCATGGACGGCGGCGGCTCTGCTCAGATCAACCTATTGGGCGACTATCCGTTCATCTCGCGTGACGGCAGTCCGCGCCCCGTAGCCAACCAGATTTTCCTCGTTTCTACGGCCCCCGACGACAACGCCGTCAGCCGCATCGAGTTTGTCGACAACCTCCCGTCTACCGTCAGTTCCTATGCTTCCTATACGCCGGCTATGCGCGCATACAACCAATACGGATGGCTCCTCCATAGCGACTTCTCCGACTATACGCTCAGCTGCGAACCCGCTTCGCTCGGCAGCATATCGCCCGACGGCCGCACCTTCATCGCAGGCACGGAAGCCGGCAGCGGCACCCTTACAGCCTCGTTCGGCAGTCTTTCCGTAACGAAGCAGATCACCATCGAAGCCGGCACCGTCAGCCTCGGCATGGATAGCCTCTGGATTGACAATCGCTCCTATTTCGTACCCGCATTTTCCACCACCGCCTCCGGGCGCAAACTGAGTGTCAACCCGGCTTTCTTCAATTGGACAATTACCGACAACAGCATCTGCGACGTCTCCGATGAAGGCGCCCTTTCGGGCCTCAGTTGCGGCGAGACCGACATCGTAGCCGAGCTCGGTGGCTCCAGCGCACCGCTCCACGTGACTGTGCAGATTCCGGAACCAGAATCGCTCGTCAGCACCCGTTTTCTCGGAGCGGATACCGCTGTTTGGACGCTCAAGAACGGCACGAACGCCATCACATGGGGCACAGAGATAAGCGGAACGGACACAGTAAGCACGCTCAACTTCGAGCTTTCCAGCACCCGCAACCCACAGGTTTCCCTCACAGGTAACTGGCCACTCTACGCGATGCCCGATTCCATCGAACTGCTGGTAGAGAGCCCCGTCAACATCAAACAGCTCAACATCATGGGCGCAGCGCACAATGCGCCGAACACGCAACTCAAGTTGCTGCTAGACGAAGGTAAAGCCGGCGAACTTACCCGCTATTGCTGGCCTCTGTCGCAGTTCAGCGTCGATCCGGAAGACCTCACCATCTATCCGTTCTGTCTGCAGAAACTCACCTTCACGCTTACCGAGGTGAAGACCAAGACGCCGTATGTCCTCAAGCTCCGCGGCCTCATTCTCCACTATAGCCACCATGCCGTCATCTCTTCCGTAGAAGACATGCCGCTTGCGCCCGCTCCCGAGAAACGCATCATCGACGGTCATCTGTATATCCTCCGCGACGGTCGCATCTACGATGCATCCGGTCGACTCATCCGATAACCCGTATGAACAAACGAATCCCCCTCATATCCGCAGCTTTCCTGCTCAGCCTGAGTGCATATGCCGGCATCGATTTCGGTGGCACAATCAGGCAAGCAGACACCTTGGCACACTATCAGGTTGGCCCGGGCACGTGGTATACACGCATGAATGTGCAGATGAGCGAGTCAAGGACTGTTCGTCTATATATGATGGAAACGGATTTGACCGATCCATACGTAACGCTTGAAGCTCGCAACGGAGGTGGCTCCGTCGGACAGAACGAGGCAATGACAGCAGCGCACCAGGCGCTCGATTCGGCAGGACACCGCCCCATCGGCTCAATCAACTGCAACTTTTTCTGGCAATCGCACACAACGGATGAAGGACTAGCGCTTCCGCCTACGGGCGGCACGGCGCACGACGGTATACTCGTTACCGACCCGGACGGGTGGACCATGGGGGCGCAGCCGATTGATGATCCGCGTTGGCGCGACATGGGATATATGGCGCTCGACTACAACAAGCGTGTGTGGATGGAGCAGCTTCTTTGGGACGGAAAGATACTGCTCAACGACAGTCTCACCTATCCGCTACGCGACTGCAACCGCTACCGAACCAACCCGCAAACCGATGAGATTGCTGTTTTCAACCCGGGTCTCGGCAGTCGCCCAACCCGCACATTCGACACCGGCATGGAGCTCATCTTCTCCGTCGACGAATGGCGCATCAACCGCGACATCCGTTGTACTGTATTGAGCAGCAACATCACAGGCGGCAGTATCCTCACCAACGGCCAAGGCTGTCTGCAGGCGCGCGGCACGGGAGAAGCATTCATCCGGAATCTGCAACCCGGCGACACATTCCGTATCAACCTCGGCATCTATGCTCCGCATATCGGAGGTGCTCGCCCCGACATTAAGGAAACGGCTATGGGTAATGCGCTCTGCATGGTAGATTCGGAGCTTATCTGCCGCAACTGGAATGAAGCCTACAACACGCAGGTATATGCCCGCACCGGTATAGCCACCAACTCGGCCGGCAACCGTTTCTGGATGCTCGTCATGCAGTCGCCGGGCATGTCTACCAAGGAGATGTGCCATGTGTTCCGCGCCTCTGGCGCTTCGTATGCAGCCGGCTGCGACGGCGGTGGTTCGGCTGAGATGCAAATCCACGGTGAGGTAATGAATCAGACAACGGAGGCCACTCCGCGGCCCATCAACACCATGATCTTTGCCATGTCCACCGCGCCCGATGATCCCGAAGTAACCTCCATCCGTTTCCGCGAACCGGCTCCGGAGGAGCTTCCTGCCTTCAGTTCTTACAGCCCCGCTTTCCGCACATACAACCGGTACGGCACCTTGCTCAGCGACAACTACGTTGATTTTACGCTCTCATGCGAACCCGCATCGCTCGGCACTATCTCATCCGACGGCCACACATTCTCCGCTTCTGCCGGCGGCACAGGTATTCTCACAGCTACGGCTGCCGACGGAGTGAGCGTAAGCACACCTGTCCGCATAAGCGCTGCAGAATGGCGTATCCGTCTTGATTCGGTTATCACCGATCTCCGCCCCTATGCCATTGAAGTGGAGGCCGTGCAAGACGGACAGATTTTCGCAATGGATCCGGTCAACGTAGAGTGGCACTCGGCTGATGAAGCCATTGCCCGAGTGGACGGAAACGGATGCTTGACAGGCATATCAGATCCGGCACAACAGGAACCGCAGCGTCGACGCACCATCATCTACGGTTCGCTCGGAGAGAAAACCGACAGCCTCGTTGCCGTAGTGGAAATCCCTTTATCGCAGGCAATCAGCGGCACTTGGACAGCCGACACTACCGTCAGCTACTCCAGCACACGCGGTGCACGCCTCAATCTGGAACCTGACATGCGCATTTTCGGTCGACCTGACAGCGTTCTGCTGTGCGTCCGTTCTGCAGCCGAGATTAGCTTCATCAACGGCATGTTCACCACACCGAAGCAAACCGACATCAAGGTAAAAAAAGACGACGCAATGCATGTCGACACCGATTTCCATTACACCATCCTGCCGGACGACGTAGCAGATTCTGATGACTTGCAGAATTGGCCGTTCACGCTCACCCGCATCGCCTTCACGCTGCAGAACATCCAACCCAATACACCCTATCGCATCTGCCTCACCGACATCATCTGCTGCTACAGCTCATGGGCAGAGCTGAACGGCATCGACGATCTCCCCGCAGAAAATGCTCCGCGGAAGCTGATCATAGACGGCCATCTGTATATCCTCCGCGACGGTCGCATCTACGATGCCTCCGGCCGACTCATCCGATAAAGATAATTCATAAATCAAAATCATATGCTTGAAAAAAAACATCTGAACCCCTGGTTCTGGATTCCGACGCTCTATTTTGCGGAAGGTATCCCTTATTTCCTCGTTAACAACATCTCTGTGATGATGTTCACCAAGATGGGCGTTCCCAACGGCCAAATGGCACTCTTTACCTCACTTCTTTACCTGCCTTGGACCATCAAACCGTTCTGGAGTCCGTTCGTAGATATCATCAAGACCAAGCGCTGGTGGTTTATCGCCATGCAGGTGCTGATGACCGCAGCTTTCGTATTGCTCACCATCACCATCCCGCATCCTTCGGCAGAACTGATTGCCTCGGGACAGACGCCTATCTCGCTCTTCACCGTGATGCTTATCCTCTTCATCATCGTTGCTTTCGCATCTGCAACGCACGACATCGCGGCCGACGGTTTCTACATGCTGGCGCTTACCACCCACGAGCAGGCTGCTTTCGTAGGTATCCGTTCCACTTTCTACCGCTTGAGTTCCATTTTCGGTCAGGGCGTATTGCTTGTAGTGGCAGGCCTTCTCGAGACCAAGACCGGCAATATTCCTCTGGCATGGCAGCTCACCCTGCTCTTTACGTCCATAATCTTCGCGCTTATCACGTTGTGGTATGTGTTCTTCACCCCGAAGCCGGACGCTGACCGCTCTTCTATGGGCGAAGAAAAACCGGACGCAATGGCTATCTTCAAAGAATTTGGACGCACGTTCGTTACGTATTTCCGGAAATCCGGCATTTGGTTGGCTATGATTTTCATGCTCGTATTCCGCCTGCCGGAAGCATTCCTCATCAAGATGATCAACCCGTTCCTCGTTGCAGCACGTGAACTTGGCGGCCTCGGCCTCGCTACCGAACAGGTAGGTATCGTAT